>QNAY01000145.1 GCA_003645605.1 Thermodesulfobacteriota bacterium | reverse complement strand
CAAAAAATAATAAAATACAATTAAAAATTACTATACTATCTAAATTTTAATTTTTTACCACTCAATTTGAAAAATATCATGAAAAATTATAAGAATTGACCACACTCATTCCGGTTGACCCACAATAATTTCCTTTCCAAGGCTGTTAATCAGGGCATTAATAAGTGTAGTTTTCCCTGTGCCGACATCGCCGGTAAGGAACCCCCCCCCTTGTTTTCCTGGGTTGCGTATTTTAGCGTGGCAAGAGCCTCTTTGTGCTTTTCGCCAAGCCAGAGGAACTTTGGATCCGCGCTTATCTGAAAAGGCCTTATTTTTAAATTATAGTAAGAAAGGTACATGATTTAACAATAAACGCTTACATCGAATCGAATTGAATGCCGATGTCGAAACTGGAAATCAGAAATTAGGTAACGCATCTACATCCTTGTATTTCCCTCAATTTCTAATTTCACTACCAAAATACAAGATCAACAAAGTGTAAACTACTTTTGGAATAATATGAAGGATGCCAACAAATTAATGTTTTTTTTGCCGTCTTCTGCGTTGCTCGTCGATCACATAACCCGTTATGCTCGCTCCTCACGCCTTAAATACAACAAAAAAACCCTATTAATTTTTGTTCAACTTATTTATCTCCCGTTCCTAAATCACCTCAACCCCCATTTGTTAATTTGTGTTGAGATTCTATATTAGCCCGATTATTAGATCAAGTAATATTGATATAATAATTACTGGACGTAATACAATTCTGTTAATAATATCAAAAAATCGGCATCCCTCATAGCAAACCAAAAGTAGTTTACACTTTTATAGGATATTTAATTATGCCTAATATAACCTTTTTGCCGGCCAACGTGACTGTAATCGCAGATCAGGATGAAAATCTGCTAAGGGCAGCTATGAGGGCCGGAGTACACATTAACTCCTCATGCGGTGGGGCAGGGGTATGTAATAAGTGCCGCATTTTCCTGGAACAAGGTAAGGTCCGGGGAGAGACTTTGCCGGAAGGGGGATGGAAGGCCTGTGCCACCTTTCCGGTCTCAGACGTGGTGGTCCGTGTACCGGTTGAGTCTGAGATGGACAGAAAAGTTCTCAGAAGGCCGACGGCCGGAAAGGCTGCATCCTGGATCAAGGCCCAGGACGAGGTCATAAGCTGGAAGCTTCATCCTGCAGTGCGAAAACACCTTATCAGCTTGCCTCAGCCAAGCCTTCAGGACAGTGCGAGTGACCTTGATAGGCTAAAACGCGAAGTTATTCAGGGCCGGCTTCAGGCAATTTCACTGGAGGTAGATAACCAGGTCCTCTTTAATCTACCGGAATCTATCCGGAGCAATGACTGGAGAGTCACTGTCAGCTTGATGGAGGGCGCAAAAAAAGATGTCCGTCGTCTAATTCGTGTGGAGCCCGGTGATACCACAGACCGGCATCTGGCTGTGGCCGTGGATATAGGGACTACTACCGTGTCAGCTCAGTTAGTGGATCTTAGAAGCGGAGAGGTTTTGGGAGAGGCATCCAATTACAATCCGCAGATCAGTTATGGGGAAGATGTTATCTCCCGTATAGAGTTTGCAAGAAAGGAAGAAGGCCTTAAGACGCTGCAAAAAAAGATAATTGAATGTCTTAATGGGCTTACAGAAGAACTTTTTTCAGACACGGGTTTGGAAAAAAATGCCTTGGGTTTCATTACCATAGCTGCAAATACCGTAATGATTCACCTTTTTCTCGGGCTTGATACGCGTTTTCTGAGGACCCAACCCTATACTCCTGTTGCCACCCAGTTTCCTCCAGTAAGGGCCATAGAGTCGGGTATAAATGTTCCTGAGCATGTGCGCATATTTTTAGGCCCTTGCGTTGCCAGTTACGTTGGCGCGGATATCGTGGCCGGAGTTGTAGGCGTGGGACTTAACCATCATCCGGAGCTTACGCTCTTTATAGATATAGGAACAAACGGAGAGATAGTCCTTGGAAATCAGGACTGGATGGCCTGCGCGGCCTGCTCAGCAGGTCCCGCCTTTGAAGGGGGCGGGATAAAGCACGGCATGCGTGCTACCACAGGGGCAATTGAGGTGGTGCACATACATCCCGAGACGTTTGAACCTATGGTCTTGACCATTGGGGGCAGGAAGGCCAAGGGAATATGTGGATCAGGCATAATCAGCCTGCTCGCAGGACTTTTCATGGCAGGTGTGCTGGATCAGCAGGGAAAGTTTTATAACGATCTGGGGACAAAGAGGGTCCGCCCGGGAAGAGATGGCTGGGAATATGTATTAATAGAGGCAAAATCTACTTCCATAGATCAGGATATTGTATTCACAGAGGCGGATATTGAGAATCTTATCAGGGCCAAAGGTGCCATGTTTGCCGGCTATTATACATTACTGGAATCAGTAGGTATGGGATTTGAAGATCTGGAACGGGTGATACTGGCGGGTAATTTTGGAAGCTACCTGGATCTTGACCAGGCCATCACCATAGGGCTGCTTCCTGATATTCCAAGGGACCGCTTCTTTTTTGCAGGCAACAGCTCTCTCCTCGGGGCAAAGGCCTCGGCTGTTTCGTGGCCTGTCACAAAAGAGCTGTATGAGGTCGCCCGAATGATGACACACTTTGACCTCAGCGATAGCCCGCAGTTCATGGAACACTATGTCTCGTGCCTGTTCCTGCCTCATACGGATCAGAGATTGTTCCCGTCAGTCAGGCTGGACTGATTTCATGGCCCTTCTGAAGGTCTCTGCGTAATCTTCCGGGTAGTGACCTGTGACCCATCTTTCTTGCCTTTCGCTGAAAGCACCTGGGGAACCGGGGAGTCTGGGCAGAAAGCAGTAAAAGAGACGCTGATCCATATCCGGATTATTGAAACGTTTTGAGATTTCGTAACCCGTGACCATCTGGGCCCCCAATCTGTCCAGAGTCCGGATTGCGAGTCTGATGCAGTGATCCAGGGAATTTCGGACCTCCGGGCCTGCCTCAAGCATATTACCCACAGGGCAAGTTGTCATAATCCGGACCTCGCCATGGAAGCGCTGGGCTTTGGGAACATGGATCATGACGTTTTCATCTTCGTAGACAATCAGACTCGATGCCAGATCCTCTTTCTTGTCCAGTCGTTTATTGGAACGAATTGCTTTTAAATAAGTCTTAAAAAAAGGCCGGCCATAGGACTTTTTATAAAGCGCAGTAAAAAGGGCCACCTGGTCTCCCACTGCATAAGTGGGGATTGATTTTGAGCCAGCCTCCTCTATGTCTATGGATTTCACATTGGGAGGTATCAGTGCAAACTGCTGATGAATCTGTTGGTGGGATGCATGTAATCTGTATCCTGATGGAGAGAAATCAAAGCCATAGTTCCAGCCCCAAAGGGTGGCTGTGTAAGGTAGCTCTTCTCCTTTTTCCAATCTTTTTGCAACTTCTTCTGCAACCGCCTGTCTCAAAGATTCAAGCTCAGGGACCGATAAGGTATTTTTGTCTTTCCGGGCAATTCCATGCGCAATATTGAGGTTGAAGGCCATTTGAATATAGACCCGCTGGTAATAGAGGTGACGCAGGCCGGTCACATCTTCGGGAAGCAGTTCCTTTGCTCTGTACCTCACACAGTCGTGGGCCATATTAGATGCATAATGACCCCATGGGATGTAGCTGTCGGTTCTGAGATACTCCCATATATGTGTCTGAGTTCCGGATGTGTACTCGCCGACAATCGGGCTGGTCCCCTGAATTCCGGGTATTAATACCATGGCCAGCTTATAATTATCCGGACAGGCTATATTGTTACCAAGCACATCAAAGAGCTCATGGTCAAATAGGGCCGGTTTGAGTCGGCCTTGTTTATCCTTTTCATATTTTACACCAACCGGGTCCAGGTTACTGTCCAATTCGAACTTGCATGCCAAATGGGCGATGGCCTTGAGGAGTTCACGGTCTCTGGATGTCTGGGCCAGTGACAAAAGAACGGACCTTGGAAGATCTTTCAGTGAATATGCCTTTTCATCCGAACCTTTTAGGTGCCCATTCAACAGGTCTTTCAGTAATGGCGAAGGTTTATCCGATTCCTCATCGCATTTTGTGAATCTGAATTGTCCAGGGTCTTTTGAGAATTGACTGGCCTGGTCATATAGGATGTATGTAGCACCCCAGAAAGGAAAGGCATTCGGGATCTCACAGACCCTGCCGGCATTATTAATAGCAAGGTCGCCCTGTGGAAAGTTGGCCTGGTTATTGATTGCATTGCCATCCGGATCGTGGGCCAGCACAGCCAAGGTGTCGGTCTGCCTGAGGTTTACGACCTTGTAAGATGGTTGGTGAAGGGCACAAATAAAAACCCCTGACGGATCTATGCACGTGCGAAGAATATCTTGCTTCACATTACTTCATCCCCGATAACTGTTTACGAATTGTTTTGATTAACTACCCATATCCCTTTACCCTTGTACAGTCAAGTTACAAGCAGCTTAGAAAGAGTTTGAACGAGCAAATCCGTTTTTGACTGAGTATGGTATAATTCAAAGCTTGAAATTTGAAGTTGGAAAATAAAAATTGGGGAAAGATAAAACGAGTTTACGAGTTGGATGTTTACAAACCAGCAGAAATTTTGTCAGATATGGTCCGGCACGATTTTGATAAGCTCTTATCAATTCCATGATAGATATAACAGCCACACGATACAGGTTTAAAGCCTTTGCAAAAGATGTCCATGTACTGGATGAATGGCAGGAATTCCTTCAGGCCTGTGGTCTTAACATATTTGAGAGTTTTATCGCCCTTACAGGAAAAGTGGTAGACCAGAATAGCAGGAGTGTTGTTCATAGGATAGAGCTGGGAGATCCTCCAAGGACCTTTTATTTAAAATGCCACAAGAACTATGTGAAACGGAAGGCATGTACCTTTTTCAGACCAAAACCCATGATTT
>QNAY01000144.1 GCA_003645605.1 Thermodesulfobacteriota bacterium | reverse complement strand
CAATTAGTGAACCGGATGAACCCAAACTGGAAAGATCTGAGTTCTGGATGGTAAAGATTTCTCCCTTTGGTCGAAATGACATGGCAGCGCGAATCATGACACATTAGCGTGAACGGTTACAGAAAAACTGATAGGAAATCGCTACTTCTCCCACTCCGTGCGGATCCTCTGGAGCACTTTCTGCACATATTGGAGCTTATCAGGAGGACAGATTCCTAAGAGAGGAGATCCCTGTTCCACCGTATCCCCTGACTTGAAACAGACCTTGTAAACTGCCCCCGGGACGCCTTCATAGTTGATCACAGTGTCCCTTTTCATCAGGGACATGATCAACACTTCATCCCCGGATTCCACGGATACGCCCTCTTTGGGCTTCTGTTCCATCTTTGCTGAAATTTCAGGTGCGAGGAGGTACCTGGCCCGCTGGGGGGCGGGAAGGATGTAGAGAACCTGGGTCAGAATGCGATCGATAATTTCTTCTCTATCCAGTTGGTGCCGGATAGAAAAGAGTAGTTCACCCGCCTCTACAAATTGCCCCTCGATATCAAGACAAATTCCACTAACCTGTCCACTCCAGAGTGCGGTCATTCTCTTTGTATTCCGTTCCCTCTCAATGACATAGAGCAGGGTCCCGGGTCGATGGAGCCACTTACCACTGGGCCCTTTGACTGTCTGGCTTTCCTTCACCTTAAGGAATACGACCCCTGTATGGGGTGTCTCTACAGGATAGTCCTCAAAGGGATGGGAACGATAGCGTCTTAATAAGTCGTTTAGATTAATATCCATGATTTTTGCAATAGGCTCATTTGTAATAGAGGTTGGGGCCGCCCAATGTCATCAAAGCATCGTGGAGATTTTTTTTAAACTCGCGTCTGTCCCAAATTCCCTGAATGTGGCCCCGTCTGAGGGCATTCTTGGCGCTGTGATAATCAGGGGGAACGTCCTGGCCGGTGGTCTCCCTTATAACCCTTGGGCCGGCAAAGCCGATTCTGGAAGAACGCATGCCGAACTGATAGAGTGAACACCCCAAAAAACTCGCTACAGGACCAGCATAAGAATTATTGTCATAGACCACGATATAGAGACCACCGTTGTCATTATATTCCCTCACTGCAAGGGTACATTTCGGCATCTGAACTACACCAAGTGTCCCTTCATGAATACGGATCCCGCCGGTGCTGTGTATGTAAGCCAAAAAGGGCCTCCGGGTAGTACCGGCCACATCGCATGCCCTTACGAATTTCTCTCCCTCGGCAACTCCAACCGTCCCGCCCCTGAAGTTGCTGAAGAGCATGGCCACTACAAGCCTTAGCCCCCAAACCTCGGCATCAAAGGTTATCATGCTGGAATTGCGACCGGTACGCTTTATGTCTTTCTTGAGACGGGCATTATAACCCTGAAAACCAAGTGGATTGCATGAGGCTATATGATCGTTGAATTCATGGACTGAATTTTTATCAAAAAGATTCTCAAGATACCACTGGTACTCAAGTGGAAAATGGTGGCCGCAGTTGGAACATACTCCGCAGAATTCCCCATAGAGGTCGGGCACCCACAGGTCCAGACATCCATATTTTGAAGCATTGGGACAGGTAACAGTACGATCTTCGTTGGCAAGCGGGCTGACGTAAGACTCCCACTCTTCCGCAAAAATCGATTTGCGCTCATCGGGTCCATCGGAATGTACGACCCTACCCGGGCGCTCCGGCTGAGGGAAAACAAAGTCATAGGCCGCCCTTACCGGCTCAGTGACCTTTCGGAGAAACACTGAACCTTCACTTGAGACCTCTTCTATTACTTTCTGAACGTTTCGCTGGTGCGGCCGCAAAAGGCCATACCTTAAATCATAGTAAGTTTTGCTTGCAAAAATCTTTGTCTTCCTGATCCCCTCGGTTAAAACATTTTTGTTCTCAAGAAAATAGCCCTTGCCCAATTCCATATACTTCTTAAGCCTGAATTCAAGAAGTCGTTCTATCTCAAGGTCTGTGAGATTCCAACTGATGAATAGATCAAAGTCCTCCGGGATTTCCTTCCCCTCCTCTTCCCGCCTTTTCAAGGCATAGGCCCTAAAGGCGCGGAAGTTCTTGGTCTTCAGTACTACTTCGTCGGTAGCACGAAACATCTCATAGCGAAGTCTGCGGAAAAAGGGGAAATCATCCCGCCTGGCACCAAGGGGAGGCTCCTCTATAATGCGATCAACAGTACCGAGTTTCAGGTTGTCTTCAGCAGTTATCTTTAACTGAGCGGCGCAGTGTTTCACAAGCTCTCTAGGGACCTTTTCGCCCTCTCTTATCTTTCCTTCTATTGCAGCCGCGCCTTCAGGAGAAATGACCGAGTAATAGCCCCTTGAACCCATGAGCCTGAGGCCTGAAACCCCTATTGCCTCAGCGCCACCGGAGCCACCTTCAGAGATAAAAGATACCAAAGGGACCTTTAACTTTGCCATTACGTATAGATTGCGGGCTATCTGCTGCGCAGCTCCGGGGTAATCTTCAACGGGGTAGGACCCGGGGGTAAAAATATAGAAATGTATGGGAATACCTTCGGTTTCAGCTACCCTCATATACCTCAGAGCCTTATCATTTCCCCAGGGCCTGGCACATCCTCCGTTTCTGTATTCCTCTCCCCGACCCTTTTCATGACCTATGACCATGACTTGATGGCTATAGAGTTTGTTCTTGACTTTCCTCGACATGGTAGCCCTGGCGACCATTATCGCAGGATCAATATTACAGTCTCCCTCCCCGCCCAACTCAGTATAGGAATCGTACACATTCTCCAGGATATCCATAAGGGTAAAACGCTGGGGGCTCCGAACGATGTTCACAATCTCTGCAGGACCGAGCTTTTCAGCAACTCTATCCTCAAGAAAGGAGACCCTGTCTTCGATCCGGTCGATTTCCTCAAAAAGATCCGCCTCTTTTATCTCAAAAAGAGACTGACGAAGCCCCTGGATTTGTCCAAGAAGATCACCGATATTGCCATACTCACTGTTGCCCTTGATATCAATAAGATATGAGATACGATCAGCGAGTTGACTCAGTAACTTGCCGCTATCTGCCATATGTACCTGGTCTGTGCGCATTCATGTATTGTCGGTGATTAAAATTGAAGTACGTCATCAATCCGATCATAGAGGTATTCCAGGTTGGTAATAATACTTTCGTCACCAGCCCCTTTACCTTCAATAATAGTCTTATTCTGAAACTGCTTGGCTCTTTCCTTGGCCTGTTCAGTATCCCGGCCCCAGATAATAGCAAGGGCAAAGTTGGGATCATACTCAGTGGGAATCTTATAGGGCGTATCTCTGGGCACATGAGAATAAAGCCTCGCCCAGGGCTCGTCCGGATAATCAAATCGTGTGATGGTACCACACCATGGCGCAAAACCTCTTTTGGTATCTTCAGCAACAATCCTAAGCTCTATGCTGGTTCCTTCAAAGGATATATTTTTTTGAGTAAAACCCAGCCTATCCCCAAGGGCCACTCTTATCTGGTCCCTGATCAAATTTGGAGGTTCATTACTCCCGTTTAGCCTTGAAATGCATGCTGAAATTTCGTTTTCAACCTGTATACGGGTATTGACCTCCATAAGGTAGGGACTGCCATCTCTGGATACTATCCATTCCCATGTCCCTATGTTGTCATAGCCCGCGTGTTTTGCCAGACGTACTGAATACTTCACGATCCTGTCCAGGACTGCCCTTGCATCAAAAGGATACTCACATACGGCAGGATCAAAGCCGGGGGCCACTTCTACCCTCTTTTGCCTGCCCGCACTCTGTATAGTGCAGTTTCTGGTCCCGAAGTGCACCACTTCACCATGAGAACTGCACAAAAGCTGAACTTCAAGGTGCTGATAATCTCTGAGACACTGTTCAATCAGGACCCCCTCATCCCCGAACTGCCGCTTGGCATAGTTCTGTATCCGCCGATAGGTCCTCCTGAAGGCATCAAGGTGACTGACCTCTTCAATACCCATACCTCCACCACCGGCAGAGGCCTTTACCAAAATAGATGGATGATGAATGCCCTGTTCTTTCTGGAGAAAAAAAAGCTCCTCCGCCACCCCTTCAGCCTCCAATTCATTATAGATCGATCCATCAGACCCTGGAATCACAGGCACATTGAGATCCTTTGCCAGACGTTTGGTGTTTATCTTACTGCCAAGGTCCCTTATGACCTCCCATTTAGGGCCTATAAAAGTCAAAGGCCTGGTCCTCATGGCAGCCCTTCTGGCAAAACCGTAATTCTCGGAGAAAAAACCGTAGCCGGGATGAATAGCAGTACATTCAGACTCATCCGCTACGGAGAAAATCTCATTGGGGTCCTTGTAATTAGCTACGCGATAAGCCTTCTTAGAACCGCTTTCGTCCTGCTGCGCAATTCGAACGTGCAATGAGAATTCGTCCTCCTTTGTATATAGGACTACGTAATCCAGACCAAGGTCCTTGCAGGCCTGAATAATACGGAGGGCGATCTCTCCGCGATTTGCTATTAATACACGTTCCTTGCCCATAAAGCCCCTTCCGTTTCGCCGGTTTATACCGGATCAAACAGAACCGGTCAATTTAGTGAACTATCCATAGAATACCCATTTTTTGATCGAGAGCAATAATATTAATCTGGATAATCCAGCCGTTTGTCATTGTGGCCACGAAACAAAGGCGCGAGGAGAAAGCATAACGGATTATGTGACCGACGAGCAACACAGAAGCCGGATAAAAAACAATCAAGATGGGGACATGCTTCACGACAAGTCAAAAGTAGTTTACGCTTTGTTGGTCTTGTGTTTTGGCAGTGAAATTTGAAACTGGAAATTGGGAAAAACAAAGATATAGAGGTGTATTACCTGATTTGTGTCTGAACGAAAACTAACCAAAACTGTCATTTCGAGCAAAGCGAGAAAT
>QNAY01000143.1 GCA_003645605.1 Thermodesulfobacteriota bacterium | reverse complement strand
GAACCCAAACTGGAAAGACCTGAGTTCTGGATGGTAAAGATTTCTCCCTTTGGTCGAAATGACATGGCAGCGCGAATCATGACACATTAGCGTGAACGGTTACCTTATATGAAATATCCAGCTCTTTCTCTTTATTTGCCCGCTTAAGGGAAAGTGGATATAGTAGCACTATGCCTTATAAATGAACTAAAGGAGGTCCCTTGGCATGGCTGAACAAGTTGATGACAAAAGCCCGCTTACTCAACCCTTCAACATAAGGGATTGCGCACTTGTATCCATGGCCACTGGCTACAGGGCCCAAAACTTGAGAGAATTTAAGGAAGGGCTGCTGAGAGTTCCAGAGGGCAGCATATATCATCACTTCTGGGGACGTTTTTTAGAGCCTCAGTTCGACGAACCTGAATATAGTAACGATTTCGCAGCCTGGGTATACCATCGTCTTAACGAAAAGGCATTGGCAGAGAAGCTGAGTGTTATTGACCCTACTGACTATGAAGATATTGAGTCTGTCAGGCAGGAGTTGGTGGAACGGATAGAAGACAGGCTGTACGAGAATGAATTTGTGCCCTGGACAAGGGCAGATGAGCAATTTCATTTTGTTCGTTCCCAGATAGTGGTATTAGATACCGGACGTTATCTGGAGATTCCGTCTGATTTGTCTTCCGGAGTGCCGGAAATGACCATCGGCAGCATATTTTACCACTTCATAGATGCCCGGAAGAGGACAGAAGACAGGAGTGATGACTTTAGCGCCTGGTTGACAGGATGGGGTGACACATATAATGATCTCAGGCTTAAGCTCAGGGCTGTTGATCCATTCTTTTCTTCTCTGAAAGAATTGCGTTTTACAGTCACCAAGGTGCTGGAGGAATACTTCGGCGGAGGGAACTCATGAACGAACTCCTTGACCGCTATGCAGAAGTGGCAGGCCGTGACGTAGTAAATCACCTTTGCCAGTTGGCTACTCACCTTAAAGGCATGAAGGTTGTTCATGTAAATTCCACCAAGGAAGGTGGAGGAGTGGCTGAGATCCTCAGGAAACTGGTTCCGATGATGGAGGCCCTGGGTCTTGATGTGAAGTGGGAAGTATTGGAGGGTAGCCCTGATTTTTATCAATGTACCAAGGGGTTTCACAATGCCATCCAGGGCTTTCCAGTAGAGCTGTCCGAGGCCATGCTGGAGGCCTATGAGACCGTTAACGCAGAAAATGCCGAGAAACTTCGGCCTGTCCTTGAAGATGCTGATTTTGTCTTTATACATGATCCGCAACCAGCGCCATTCCTCAACTTTTGCCCCAATAGGCATGGAAAGTGGGTATGGAGGTGCCATATAGACTGCAGCCGCCCATATCGTCCGGTATGGAAGTATTTAAAAAGGTGGATACAGGACTATGATGCCAGTATTTTCTCCCTGGCGCAGTTTGCTCAACTCCTGCCTCATCCCCAGTACCTGATCGCCCCCAGCATAGATCCCTTGAGTGAAAAAAACATTGATCTTCCCGAAGAGGAGATCATGGGAGTCTTTGACCAATTTGGTCTGAAACCGGATTTACCCCTTATTTTGCAGGTCTCCCGATTTGACCGGTTTAAGGACCCTCTTGGCGTAATAGAGGCTTATAAACAGGCGAGGAAGATGGTGCCTTTGCAACTGGTTTTGGCAGGTGGCGGCGCCACCGATGACCCTGAAGGTGAAAAGGTGCTTGAGGATGTCAGGAAGGCTGCGGAAGATGAAGAAGACGTCCATGTACTGCTTCTTCCACCTGATGCCCACAGGACTATTAATGCCTTGCAGCGGGCCTCTGATATTGTGCTCCAAAAGTCCATAAAGGAGGGTTTTGGGCTTACTGTTACAGAGGCAATGTGGAAAGGAAAACCGGTAATCGGAGGAGACACAGGTGGAATTCGTCTCCAGGTAGTAGATCATTTTACCGGTTTTAGGGTAAGAAGTCCTGAGGGCGCTGCCCTGCGCATCCGGTATTTGCTGCACCGTATGGACAGGTTGGAAGAAATGGGCACCAGAGCAAAACGTCTTGTTCTGGAGAATTTTCTTCTAACACGGCACCTGAGGGAATACCTTGCATTGATGATCGGTGTGCTTCACGGTCTTGAAGACCGGATAGATATGGTACAATGAGAGTCCTTTTATGGGTTCAAAGGTTCAGGGTTCAAGAAAAAATATGAACATCGAACATCGAACGTCCAACATCGAATTTTGAATTGAGAAGGCATGAGAATAAAGCAATTAACAATCATCAATCATCAATCCAATAAGGTAACCCTGAACGGTGAACCCTGAACCTGTGAACGCCTATGACATTTTAAGGTTTTGGGATTTGTTGACGAGAAGTAGAAACAGGGCCTTACTCCTTGACTATGATGGCACGCTTGCCCCCTTTAGAGTGGAGAGGGATAAGGCAGTGCCGTATTTTGGGGTAAGGAAGATCCTTGAAAA
Organism: Thermodesulfobacteriota bacterium; assembly: GCA_003645605.1. Classification (GTDB taxonomy): domain Bacteria; phylum Desulfobacterota; class Dissulfuribacteria; order Dissulfuribacterales; family UBA3076; genus UBA3076. Next base: position 2,475 of record QNAY01000143.1, on the reverse strand, counting down.
AATAATAGTTACTGGTGGTTGCAGGGTTGTTGTAATAAGCGGAAGGAGCGTGGAAGACCTCCTGCCCCTGCTGGGACTGCAAGTTACTCCTGAGATATGGGGGGCACACGGCAGGGAAAGGCTTTATGCAGACGGTGAATATCAGTTTTTGCCTGTTGGGGCTAAAGCAGATAAGGCATTGAAAGAGGTCCTTGGTTGGGCCAAAACATCAGGTCTGGAGTCCTATTGTGAGTTAAAGCCCGGCTGCATTGCATTCCATGTGCGGGGTCTCCTACCAGAGAAGGCAGAGGAGATCTTGACACAGGTCCGTAGCGTCTCGTCTTCTTTGGAACAAGGGCACGGCGTTGGTCTCCATAGCTTTGACGGTGGGCTTGAGATCAGGGCCGAGGGATGTCACAAGGGTCAAGCGGTTGAGACCATTTTTCAGGAATCAGGGCCAGATATAGTTGCTGCATATCTCGGAGATGATAGAACTGATGAGGATGCCTTTCGAGCCATAAAAGGCAGGGGTGTCGGGGTCTTGGTCAGGTCTGAGTTAAGGACTACGGAAGCGGACCTCTGGATAAAGCCTCCAGAGGAACTCCTGCAATTTCTTTCAGAATGGGCCCGGGCATGTAACAAGGGGCAGGGGTCAAGAGGCAGGGCGGGAATAGAGAAGGCATGAGAATAGAACAATAGAGCAATAATAAATCAACAATCATCAATTAACAATCAACAATCCAACGGGGGAATGTGTGGAAGAGCCAGGTACCAGGATAGTAGCAGTTTCAAACCGTTTGCCTATTCGTCTGGTCCATGGACCAAACGGATTGAAGATAAGGCCTGGCGCAGGTGGCCTTGTGACTGCCCTTGCTCCGGTCTTCAGGAACAGGGGAGGGGTCTGGATCGGTTGGTCCGGAGGGACTGATGACGAAGATCTTGCCGGGCTCATGGAACCGGCGTCTCGTGAAGCCGGATATAGGCTTTATCCGGTACCGCTCTCAGCCGATGAAGTCGGCGACTACTACTATGGATTCTCCAATGAGGTTATTTGGCCCCTGTTCCATGATTTACAGACTCGCTGCAATTTTAGGCCCAGGTATTGGCAGCAGTACCTCAACGTTAACCGCAAATTCGCAGAGATTACAACAAAGCACAGCAGTAAGACCGATTATATATGGGTCCATGACTACCATCTCATGCATATGGCCCAGTCCCTTAAGGAGCTTGGAATAGAAAGGAATACAGGATTTTTTCTCCACATTCCCTTTCCGCCTGCGGACATCTTCATGAAATTACCATGGAGGGCTCAGATCCTCAGGGCATTCCTTGAATATGAACTGGTTGGTTTTCAGACCATGAGGGACCGCAAGAATTTTGTCCAGTGTCTCCGTCATATAAGCCCAGGTATCAGGATTTCCGGAAGGGGGTCCGTTGTTACTGTTATTGCTGGCGATAAACGGGTCAGGGTAGGTGCTTTCCCTATCAGTATTGATTATGATGCATTTGTCAGGGATGCAGAATCTAAAGAGGTGGCCGATATGGCATGGTACCTCCACGAGGCTTTACCGAATCGCCAGGTAATACTGGGTGTGGATCGTCTTGATTATACCAAGGGGATACCGGAGAGGCTTGAAGCCTTTAAAGACGCTCTTTTCCGCTTTCCAGAACTTCAGGGGAAGATTACCCTGGTTCAGATCGTAGTCCCCAGCAGAGAAGAGGTACCTGAATACCGGATGCTTAGGGCAGAGCTATACCGTCTTGTTGGTGAAATAAATGGAAAGTTTACCCAATCAGGCTGGGTGCCGATACACTATCTCTACAGGAGTCTGAACCGCTCTGAGCTTTTGGCCTATTATCGTTTGGCTGAAATCGCCATAATTACTCCGCTGAAAGACGGGATGAACCTGGTTGCAAAAGAGTACTGTGCCTGTAATCTGGAAGAAAATGGTGTGCTGATTCTCAGTGAGTTTGCTGGTGCTGCAGCCCAGTTGCATAGAGGGGCTATCATGGTTAATCCCTATGATGTTGAAGGGATGTCCGACGCCATTTATCAGGCTTTTCATATGGATCAAGCGGAAAGGCATAACAGGATGCACAGGCTCAGAGAGGTAGTGCATCATAGAAACATTATCTGGTGGGCAAATAATTTTTTAGAGGCTGCCATTGCCAAGAACCTTCGAGCATTTCCTGCTATTGAAGATTATATGCCAGAGATTCCCCTTGCAACTAATTAGGTGGATAGGTAGAAGGCTTTTACTGTAAGCGTTTACAGGGTGCTGCAGATGCGAGGCGGAGGGTACGCAGACGTACTTCCCGTACTTCAAGTGCCCGACAACAAAGCAGATGCGGTGCCCTGTGAACGCTTACTACTTTTGTAACCGTTCACGCTAATGTGTCATGATTCGCGCTGCCATGTCATTTCGACCAAAGGGAGAAATCTTTACCATCCAGAACTCAGGTCTTTCCAGTTTGGGTTCATCCGGTTCACCAATT
>QNAY01000142.1 GCA_003645605.1 Thermodesulfobacteriota bacterium | reverse complement strand
AATTAGTGAACCGGATGAACCCAAACTGGAAAGATCTGAGTTCTGGATGGTAAAGATTTCTCCCTTTGGTCGAAATGACATGGCAGCGCGAATCATGACACATTAGCGTGAACGGTTACGGTTCAGGAATATTTGGTTGCTGTTTTTTCATCTTTTCTCATTCAATATTCGATATTGGACGTTCGATGTTCGATGTTCATTTTTTTAGTAGTTCATTTTTCCCGGCCCTAAGGGGCATCTCGCCAGAGGACTGTATAAAGGTCCACGGGGAGTCAGCCGGCTTTTGTATACTATTACTTCTTCTACTGTAAAAAACTCAATTGCGATTTTATCCTTTAAAAATACCTCAAGAAGCCGTGAAAGCTTACGGGGAGAACGGACTCGTCCTACAGTCAGGTGAGGCGTAAAGGCACGGTCTTCCTGTGGAAAGCCCTTTTCCTCCAGGGCTGTTTCAATGCTGTTTTGCAGTTTGCTCAGAAGATCTGTTTCACCCCCGATTCCGATCCACAGTATCCGGGGCCGTCTAAAGTTCGGGAAGATGCCTGTACCATTTAAAAACAAAGAAAAACCCCTGTGAAGGCAACAGACCTCTTTGCAGACAGCTATCACGCTCTCCTTACTTGATTCCTGAATTTCACCCAGAAATTTGAGTGTCAGGTGCACATTGGACGGATAGATCCACCTCACATCCGCCTTGGTGGACTTCCACCGGCCCTGATGTTCTTCAAGTATCCTACGCTGTGTGCCCGGCAGGTCTATTGCCAGGAAAGTACGTACCATAACTTGTAATCACGGAGTTACAACGCCAGTTTTACCGCAGGACTATAAGCGTTTACAGGGTGCTGCAAATGCGAGGCGGAGGGTACGCAGACGTACTCCCTGTACTTCAAGTGCCTGACAACAAAGCAGATGCGGTGCCCTGTGAACGCTTACCATAACTCAAATACAGCCTCAGCAAATCAAGAGCAGTTTCCGCTGCCAATATCTGTATCATGTGTCTTGTTCCGGCAAATCGGAATTGCTCGGCTACTGTCCGTTCAGGAGTTGATAAAGCAATATGGACTGTGCCCACAGGCTTTTGAGCAGTACCTCCGGATGGACCGGCAATACCGGTAATAGCAAGACTATAGCCTGTACCGGCCAAGCGTTTTACACCATCCGCCATTTCCACGGCAGTCGGGGAACTCACTGCGCCGTAGAGGGATAATGTCTCGCGGGAGACCCCAAGGAGATCTTCTTTTGACTTATTGCTATAGGTAATTACTCCCCTTTCAAACCACCCGGAACTGCCGGGTATACTGGTCACCCGTTGGCTTACCAAACCACCGGTACAGGACTCCGCAAGGGAAAGAACACCACCTTTTTCCAGCAGAAGTCTACCTACTATCTCCTCAAGAGTTTCCTCATTGACGGCAACTACATGTTTATCCAGCAGTTGTTTTATGGTGTTACATGCCATATGAAAAATTTCAGCAACTTTTTCCGGATTCAAGCCCTTTACAGTAGCAGTCACGTTGACTTCGGGAAAGTTGGGATAATAACCAATGCTCAAGCCGTCCCGGCTGGATTCCAGCTTTTCAAAAAGGGCGTTTATCTCTGTCTCTGACAGGCCAAAGACTTTAAAAGTCTGCTGTCTTATTTTTATTTTTTTGGAAATAAACTTGCTAAGCCTGGGGATAACCCGCTGAACCATATGATCTTCCAACTCCCCTGGCACTCCGGGCAGAAAAAAAAGAGGGGTATCCTGGTGGACCAGGAGATATCCTGCAGCACGACCTTCGGGATTTAGGACTTCCGCGCCTTCAGGTAACCATGCCAACTTTTCCCGCAAAAAAACAGGATTGACAAACCGATGTTTCGCCCTCCTGATCTTCTCCAGGATCATCTCATTCAAGACCAGAGGACGCCCTAAGGCCTTGGCTGTCACCTCGTTTGTTATATCATCAGTAGTCGGACCAAGCCCGCCGGTAATGATAACGTATTTTGATCTCTTTATTGCCGTCAGCAGACATTCTTCGATATCATCGGGATCATCACCGATGGATGTGATCCGGGTCACCTGGCAACCAGCATAAAAGAGCTTATTAGCTGCAAAGCTGGCAGTGGTATTTAATACCTTGCCGGATACAAGTTCATCTCCTATAGCTATAATTTCACCATGCATGACTAATTACCTTTTGAGTGCCGATGTAGAAATCCCACAGCCTCCATGCCAAATTTGCCATAACGCCAGCCGCAACATCATCAAGTACGATACCCCATCCTCCGGGGAAAGATTTATCTATATATCTTATTGGAAAAGGCTTCCAGATGTCAAAAAAACGAAAAAACATAAAAGCAACTATAATTAAAGAAGGTTCAAGGGGTGCGCCTGCAAGCGCCACTGCCATGCCGACCACTTCATCTATCACTATCTGAGATGGGTCTTTTTTCCCCAGTAAAAGCTCTGCCCTGCCTGAAATCCACACAGATATCAGGATAACAAATCCAAGAGAACATATTCCCGGGAAAAATGGAAGATGACTAAATAGCCAGTGGAGAGGAATGCCCAGGAGGCTCCCGAATGTGCCCGGGGCAAAGGGGATCAACCCCAGGAATAATCCGCTTGCCAGAAATAAGACTAATCTATCTTTGAAATTTAAAGTCTTGGGATCCACTTTTCGGTAAACTCTTATCCCTATAACCTCTGAACCTCTGAACCTTTGAACCCATGAGCGCTTATAAAATCTTCAACCGACACCTGACTCACAGCCTGATAAACCGTACCCAAAGGGACATTGAACCGGCATGCCACTTCTTTGCAGGCCTCGTACTCAGGAGAAATTGTGGACCGCCCATCAGGCCTTGTGATCAATTTGGCTCGAACATTACCCCAGTTGGTTGGAACCATGCCATTCCTTCTAGGCAAAATGTACCTCTGACACCTGTTCAGACGTATCCCTGAAGTAGTGGATTCCTCAAAAAGTATCTGACTGAGGCTATATTCATGACCAAGTGTGGCTAAGACTGTAATCTCAACACCGGGACGATTCTTTTTCATATGTATTGGAGACAGGACAACGTCCAGGGCACCTGCACCAAACAAGCGCTCCATTAGATACTCAAACCACTCAGGGTTCATATCATCTATATAACTCCTTAGCTCCACTACAACTGATTCCTTTTTTGATGACCGGTCTTCACCCAGCCAGATACGAAGGAGATTGGCCCATTGAGGTATATCCCTTGAACCCGCCCCATATCCGATTTTTTCCACTTTCATTTCGGGAAAGGTCCTGAAATGATCCGCCAGCACCTTTATCAAAGCACCCCCGGTTGGTGTAACAAGTTCCCACTCTCCATCCACCCCATAAATCGGTACATTTTTTAACAATTCAGCAGCGGCAGGGGCAGGCAAAGGCAGTCTGCCGTGTTCGCAATCTATCCATCCCCTGGCCACAGGAATAGGTGAGCAGTAAATCTTTCCAACAGAAAAATGATTTAAGCCGCTAATGGCCCCCACAACATCCACCAATGTATCCACAGCCCCGATTTCATGGAAATGGACCTCTTCTAATAAGCAGCCATGCACCTTGGCCTCAACCTGGGCAAGGAGATTAAATACCTTCAGGGAAAGCCGAATTATCCCGGGTTCCAGATCAGATCTTTCAAGAATTGCCTCCACATCCTGCAGATTCCTGAATGGATGGAGCCCGGGTCCGGAGACCTTGACTTGAATACCTTTTATGCCTTTCCTTTTAACTCCCTGGACCTCAACTGCTGTATTCTCAAGACCCAGCTTCTCCGGAAGGGACATTAATTCTTCCTCAGGCCACCCTGCATCAATCAGGGCCCCTAAAAACATATCTCCGCTGATCCCGGAGAAACAATCAAGGAAAGCTTGCCGCATTTACGTCACTCCTGTAACCGTTCACGGGATTACAAAGCCCGTTTTACCGCAACCCACCGAACTGTAAGCGTTTACAGGGTGCTGCAGATGCGAGGCGGAGGGTATGCAGACGTACTCCCTGTACTTCAAGTGCCCGACAACAAAGCAGATGCGGTGGCCTGTGAACGCTTACTCATTCCTTAAGACTATGTGCCTCTACCCACTGATAGATTCGCTCCCGGTAGTACAAGCTGGGTATCAATACCAGGAGGGTCAAAAACAGAATACTTATAAAGCCCTCTATGTTTTTATCATATGTATTGGCCCCTTGTAATGTCAGAACCAGTGTCCCGGGCATACGGCCCAGTATGACTATAACCAGAAAGGCCAACCACGGCATACGGCTCAGTCCCAGGAGATAACAAAGAAAGTCCTTTGGAAATCCGGGAAACAAGAACAATATGTAGAAGATGAAAAGCCCCTGGTGCTCGACAAGATACTCAAACCTGCAGTATAGACGAGAACGAAGAAGCCACAATCTTACCAAGCGCCTAAACTGACGAGATATAAAAAAAGCAATTGCAGAGCCCAGGGTAAGACCGACAGTGGAATAAAAAAAACCTGCCCACTTCCCAAATAGAAAACCACCTATAAAACCAGTTGCCTCGCCGGGGATAGGAGATATCACGATCTGAAGGGCCTGCAGTGAGATAAAGGCAAAAGGCGCCAAATGACCCAGGGAGAGAATATATGCTCGCACAGACTCTCTATGTTCAAATGCCTGTAATAGGCCACACCAGAGAGACCATAGCTCATGCCTCCAGGTCCAGCAAAGCCAGAAGATAAGAATCGAAATAAGGATAGCAAACCCCCAGACTCTGTGACCTGAAAGCCGTGGTTTGCCTATATTCACGTTTCCTTCCGCAACCGTTGAATAATTGTATCTCTACGCCAGTTCCAGTCGTCTTTGCAGGGATAGTCAATAGTGAAGTGCCCGCCCCTGCTCTCCTTTCGCTGACTGGCTGCAATAATGATGAGTTCCGCAACCTGTGCGAGGTT
>QNAY01000141.1 GCA_003645605.1 Thermodesulfobacteriota bacterium | reverse complement strand
GATAAAGAGATTGGCCCCTGATGTTCGTGTCATTATTTTCACCATGTATTCGAACAGGGAATACATTATCAAGATGTTCAAGATCGGCGTATCCGGTTACGTCCTGAAGGAAAGCCCTCTGTCGGAGCTGATCCTTGCGATCAACGCAGCAAAGAAGGGTGGGACCTATTTTGGTACAACGGCTCGTATGATCCTGTCAGAGTATCTAAGGGACGTGGAGGGGGCCAAAAGCGATGAAGGCGATTTCGAATCCCTCAGTATGCGTGAACGTGAGGTCTTGAAGCTGTTGGCCGACGGAAAGACCGTTAAGGAAATCGCCGGTCAACTGTGTATAAGTCCAAAGACCGTAGAATCTCACAAATATCACATCATGGCAAAACTGGATACCCGTTCGCTGGCCGATCTTATAAAAATGGCCATCAGGAAAAAACTGATTGAGTTCTAAGGATTTTCCTGATTGCCCCATTTAGGTCAGATCGGCATCTGTTATATCCCAGTGAAATTACAGGACATATTCAGACTTTGCCGTTGACATTATTATTAAGATTATTTTTTGTCCCATCCCTGAATACCCTTTTTAAAACCAGAATTTTCCTGATAGACATTTTGTCCATCATTTCAGTATATTAATTTGTACCTTGGTTGTTTGGGCTAGATGGACATTTCCGCCGCCAACGCATCACCGGCGACCTATAAACAAAATAGGAGATGTCCACCATATTAAAATTCTCATAGCAGATAATCACGAAGTGGTGATAGAAGGAATCAAGGCCGTGTTTCAGGGCCACCCCGAATTTGAGGTGGTGGGCGAGGCCCTTGACGGCGTTCAGGCCCTGGAGCAGGTGAGATCCTTGAGGCCGGATATTGTGATTATGGATATCTCTATGCCGCACATGAACGGCATAGAGGCCGCCCGCCGGATAAAGAGATTGGCCCCTGATGTTCGTGTCATTATTTTCACCATACATTCGAACAGGAAATACATTATCGAACTGCTCAAAGTCGGTATATCTGCTTATGTCCTGAAGGAAAGCCCTCTGTCGGAGCTGATCCTTGCAGTCAAGGCAGCAAAGGAGGGTGGGACCTATTTAAATCCAGTAGTTGCTGCACAGTTAATACATGAGCAGGAGTTGGAAGAAGCCGGGAACGATAAAGACGGCTTTGAGCAACTGAGTATGCGTGAACGTGAGGTCTTGAAGCTGTTGGCCGACGGAAAGACCGTTAAGGAAATCGCCGGTCAACTGTGTATAAGCCCAAAGACCGTAGAATCTCATAAATATCACATCATGACAAAACTGGGTGTTCGAACCATAGCCGGGCTTACCAAAATAGCAATCAAGAGGGAACTCATTCAATTGTGAGGGTCTGTATACCAAATAATAGACGACCGGGATATCAGGGCTAAACAAATAAGATTATGGAACAAAAAATATCAGGGAAGATATTATTCGTCAGCGTAGCCTGTTTGGTAGTTATTATCACGATAATATCCCTGGCCTATACATGCCAAAGCCATTTTAAAAACATAGTTGTTTCGCAGACACTGGGGCAGTTGTTAACGACCGCAAAGACCGCTTCCCATGGACTGGAAGAGTTCGTTAGTGAGCATTCCGCATCTCTAAAGGCCCTTTCGAAGAGCCAATATATCCAGAAAATGGCCTACAACAGGGAGATATCTCACCCCGGCCAGGAAGGTAGCTGTTATACTGAATCCTGTCCATTGAAGACCCTCTATGATATTCAGAAATCCAGGGAATCAGAACTGGATCATCTTTCTATTTCCCTTCTGGATGCCGGCGGTGGCATGTTATGCAGGCAGCCTTATATAAAAGACAGGATCGGGATGGATTACACGGATAGACCGGGGGTGGCATATGTCCTGAGGGAACACAGACCCTGGGTCAGCGACGTGTTCTATAATGCACCGGGTAACCTTGCCATATCTGTCTTACAGCCCCTGTTTTACAGGGATAAATTTGCAGGGATGCTCAGATGGATGACTGAACTCAACACGATTTCTAAAGGCTTTGTTCAATCTATCAAAATAGGCCGGACAGGCTATGTATGGATGATTAATGACAGAGGTGTCATCCTTTCACATCCGCAGAAGGAGTTTATAGGAAAGCCTGTAACAGATCTGATAAGAAAAGGGGCCTCAGACAAGGGCCTTTCCGTTGATGAAACCGGCATCAAAGGGCTTATTCAAAAGAGATATGGCTATCTCGAGCGGTTAAAGACAGAAAAAGAAGGTTATGGGATATATGAAGATTGCTTGACCGGCAGGGATGAACTGGTGGCCTTTAAGGCCGTCTCCCTGGGTAAGACAGACTGGCATCTGATTATCGCCCTACCTTATTCCGAGATCGCAGGACCGATTAATGGCCATGGGTACAACATGCTTGGGCTTGCAGGGGGCTTCATCCTGCTTTTGGGATTAGGAGGTCTTGCCCTTCATAGAAACAGGAAGAGGCAGGTCCAGCTTGAAACAGAGACAAAATATCTGAGAGAAATTGACCAATCTGCGAACGCACTGAGGGAAAGCGAAGCAAGATACCGCAGCCTCTTTGAGGACTCCGGAGACGCCATCTATATCAACACCAAGGAGGGCAAGTTCATTGACGTGAACCAGTCTGCACTGGATCTCCTGGGTTATACCAGGGAAGAAATGATAGGTATGGATGTCAGAAACATATATGTGAATCCTGATGACAGGTCTGTATTTCAACAGGAGATGGAGCAAAAAGGGTCCGTCAGGGACTATGAGGTGAAATTCCGAAAGAAGGATGGCACGCAGATGGACTGCCTGCTCACTTCGAGTACATGGCAGGGAAATGGCGGGAGGATTTTGGGCTACCAGGGGATCATACGTGACATCACGAAGCAGAAACAACTGGAGGCCCGGGTCCGGCAGACCCAGAAGATGGAGGCCATTGGTACGCTGGCCGGCGGCATTGCCCATGACTTCAACAATATCCTTATGTCTATTACAGGTAACACGGAGATGGCACTTTATGATGCCCCTGAGTCAAGTCCGGTACGGTCCAGGTTAGAGGGGGTACTCAAGGCCGGCTCCCGGGCGAAATACCTGGTACAACAGATCCTTACCTTCAGCCGCCAGAGGGAAGAAAAACGGACACCTATACAGATCAGCTCGGTTGTAAAAGAGGCCCTTAAGCTGCTGCGGGCCTCACTGCCCACGACCATTGAGATACACCGGGACATCTCGGCCGGGGCGGATACGGTGTTGGCCGATCCAACAAAGATACACCAGGTCTTGATGAATCTCTGCACCAATGCGGCCCAGGCCATGCACGAAAAGGGCGGCCTGCTGGAAGTGGGCGTGACCGATGCGGATCTCGATTCAGAGGCTGTAGCCCGCTATCCGGACCTGAGTCCGGGGCCTTATGTCGTCCTGACCGTGAGTGACACGGGCCAGGGTATGGACCGATCGGTTATGGAGCGGATCTTTGATCCCTTTTTCAGTACCAAGGGGCCAGGCGAAGGGACCGGTCTGGGACTTGCCGTGGTTCACGGAATCGTCAAGGACTATGGTGGGGCAATCGACGTATGCAGCGAACCCGGCAAGGGGACGACATTCAGGGTATTTCTCCCCAGGGTTGACGAGGTTGCCATGGCAGAAGCTGAGATGTCCGCATCTATTCCCACAGGATGCGAACGTATCCTCCTTATCGATGATGAAAAGGCCGTGGTCGAACCGGCACAATGCCTGCTGGAGCACCTTGGATATGAAATCGTTTCCAAGACAAGCGCCGTTGAGGCCCTGGAGATGTTTCGTGCTGATCCGGACCGGTTTGACATCGTTATTACCGACCACACCATGCCGCACATGACGGGCCAGGATCTGGCCGGAGAATTTCTGCGCATGCGACCCGATATCCCGATCATACTCTGCACGGGATTTGCTGAGCCGAGCATCTCTGAGACAGCAAAGGCCAGTGGAATTCGAGAGTTGATCGCAAAACCTGTTGCCATACATGAGCTCGCTGAGACCATTCGGAATGTCCTGGACGGATAGACGATCATGGCTAACATCCTGATCTTAGACGATGACAAGATGGTCTGTGACACGCTGTCAAATGTGCTGAAGTGCATAGGGCATGATGTTACATGTGCATTCACCCTTGATGACGGGCTCAGAAAAGCGACCTCCGGGGCGTTTGACGTGGTATTTCTTGATGTATGGATGCCTGATGGAAATGGGCTGGATGTGCTGCCCAGGCTGAAGGAAGTGCCTTTGTCACCAGAGATCGTTATTATTACCGGGGAGGGTGATCCTGATGGGGCCGAGCTTGCGATCAAGAATGGTGCATGGGACTATATTGAAAAACCCGCTTCAACACAGGATTTGATCCTTTCTGTCACCCGGGCCCTCCAGTACCGTGAGGAAAAGGAGGCCGGGAGGCCGGCGGTTGCCCTGAAAAGGGCGGGCATCATTGGAAGCAGTCGGCAGATGACAACCTGCCTTGAACTCTTGGCCCAGGCGGCAGGCAGTGATGCCAATGTCCTCATTACGGGAGAGACCGGCACCGGCAAGGAGCTTTTTGCACGGGCAATCCATGCCAACAGCCACTGCGCCAACAGAAATTTTGTCGTGGTCGATTGCGCTGCGCTCCCCGAGACACTTGTAGAAAGTGTACTTTTCGGGCATGAAAGAGGGGCCTTTACAGGGGCTGACAAGACAAGTGAAGGCCTGATCAGGCAGGCCCACGAAGGGACCCTCTTTCTCGACGAGGTGGGTGAGCTTCCACGTTCCCTTCAGAAGGCGTTTCTTCGTGTCCTCCAGGAACACCGTTTTCGCCCGGTAGGCGCTAAACTAGAGGTGGTAAGCAATTTCAGGCTGGCAGCAGCGACCAACCGGGACCTGGATGAAATGGTTCGTCGCGGGCAGTTCCGCAACGATCTCCTGTTCCGGCT
>QNAY01000140.1 GCA_003645605.1 Thermodesulfobacteriota bacterium | reverse complement strand
TACCCCCAGATACATCACTTTATTGTTCCAATTTGTGAGCAGATACACATAATATGTCACAGTCATGGGCATTTAAGATTTCTCCCTTCGGTCGAAATGACAATATGAGCGTGAACGCTTACAAAAAATGTAAACTACCAAATGAAGGATGCTGTAGTATAATACCTTTTTTATCATCAATATTTTTAGATTCAAGTGTCGGCCTGGCAAAAAGCAACGTTTTATAAAGGCATGGGAGAGATGAACAATCTCAATAGCTCAGAAGTAATTCAGATCAAGGCCCATATGGCTGGGACCGTGGTGGACATGAACCACTCACTCAGGCCCGGCATGCACGTAAGGGAAGGTGATGAGCTTTTGACACTGGAGAGGATGAAGCTTTTCTGTACGGTTTTAGCTCCATGCACAGGTGTGGTAACTGCTGTGATGGCAGGGTTTGGCTGCAGAGTTCCGGCAGGGGAAATATTGCTTGAGATGGAGGTTCAGGGGCACTGAAGTCCGGGCAGTCCCGCCATTGGTTTCAGGATGCCCTTGTCGCCATCCAATTCATAGTCTTGGCCCATTAACAGTGGATAATTGTCAGGTATATGACCTACAGAAAGATCAGTAATTATGGGGATCCCGAGGGATCTAAGCCGGTCCTGCAACAATGTCTGTAATACCTTTTCCGGCTTTCCGGTTTCTTGGAGCCGACCTACAGCAATTCCAGCCAACCTGGATAACCTTCCTGCAAGTAAAAGCTGCGTCAGCATCCGGTCAAGGCGATAAAGAGCCTCATTGTGATCCTCAATCAAGAGGATTGCTCCATCCCATCCGGGTTCATAAGCTGTGCCTATAAGATGGGTAATACACGTCAGATTTCCTCCAATGAGCGGGCCTTTTGCCTTGCCGGGGCTAAGTGTAGTACCGGAAAGGCTGGGGAATTCTCCTTGATCAAGGCATGTCCACAGGGCTTTTCTTGCGGATCCTGTTGTGTTCGGCAGAGTTGAAATCAGAGGACCGTGTATTGACAGATGACCTTGTTGGAAAAGGGCTGAGTGGAGGAAGCTTACATCACTGAAACCTATCAGTACCGAAGCCTCATGCCCAATCCGGTCCCATGGCACCATGCTCAGCCAACGCGAGGACCCGTATCCGCCCCTTAAACACCATACAATGTCTATGGATGTGTCCAAGAGAAGATTTGTGAATCTGCCGGCCTGGAGTTGGTCTTTCCCTGCCAGATAGGGCAGGGAAGGCATATCCTCGGTCTGATCAGTAAATGTATCATTGATAATCTCGATCCACGGGGCTTTTTCTTCAATTATCTTAAGACCTGCATCCAGCTTTTCTGATTCCAGCGGACTGGAGGGAGCAAAAAGGGCCACACGACGGGGCCTGGTATGGACTGATGAGTAGGGCACTTTCTTGACTTTGCTTTAGTTGTTATTAATTTTACTTTACTTTTAATCCACAGATTTCGCAGATTACACGGATTACTCTAATCATTATGAAGGATGATGCGAAATCTATAGGGTTTAATTCCCCGCAGCCAAAAAATTTCTCAATTAACGCCTTTGATTGTATGTGGACGACATGTTTGAAAATATATAGTACAATATTTTTGAATTATAGAATATATCAAAAAAATAGTAACTACGCAGGTTCAAAGTTCCAAGGTTCGCGGTTAGAGAGCGATGAAGATTGAACGTGGGGAGCATATGTCATACCCCATAAATTTGAAGATATTGAGTATTGAGGCTTGGCAACCGGCACGTGCATTGACTCGAAAAGCGTACCGTCTGACAAGGTAGCCAACCCTGAACCCTGAACCTGACAACTTGATGAGATAAGGTAAAAATATGGGTGAAAAAAAAGATTATTACAAGCTACTTGGTGTTTCAAAGGATGCCTCTCCTGAAGAGATCAAGAAGGCATTTCGAAAAATGGCACTTAAGTACCATCCGGATAAGAATAAAGGGGATAAAACTGCTGAAGAGCGCTTCAAAGAAGTTAATGAGGCCTACGCAGTGCTGAGTGATCCTGAAAAACGACGTCAGTATGATACCTTTGGTTCCACGGAATTCCATCGCAGGTTTACACAGGAGGATATCTTCCAAAATTTTGATTTTTCTAATATTTTTCAAGATCTTGGAGGTGGCGGAGTCTTTTTTGGCGGACGAGGTGGTGCTGAAGTCTCTTTTGATGAGATCCTGGGACAGGCTTTTGGTGGGAGGAGCGGCGGCTTTGGTGGCCGTTCATGCAAACAAGGTTTTCAGTATTCACAACCAATCGGACAGGACGTGGTTATGGAACTGCCCCTTTCCCCAAAGGAGATCTTTAAAGGTTCACATAAGTTGATATCTATCCAGACCGGCGGCAATCCTGAGCGAATCTCCGTGCATATACCAAAAGGCATTAGTTCCGGGAAGAAAATCCGGGTAGCAGGCAAGGGGGGACAGGGACCCGGAGGCAGAGGAGACCTCTACCTGCTTATCAGTCTCAGGCTGGATCCCGGTTTTCGTTCAAGCGGTTCAGATGTGGAAGTAGATAAGGTTGTGAAATTTACTGATGCCTGCCTTGGTACGGAAGTGGAGGTCCCGACTGTGGAAGGGGGGACAGTGAGGCTCAAAGTTCCTGCAGGTGCACGGTGTGGACAGAAGTTGCGTCTGAGGGGGAAGGGTCTCCCGACTGCTTCCGGTGGCAGAGGAGATGAATATGTTCGAATAATGATTGGAGTGCCGGCCAAGCTTACCTCGAAACAGGAAAAGCTGATATCAGAGTTGAAGAAGCAAGGTCTTTAGCAATTATTGAGCAATCAAAAAAACCGTAACCGTTCACGGGATTACAACGCCCGTTTTACCGCAACCCATCGAACTGTAAGCGTTCACAGGGTGCTGCAGATGCGAGGCGACGGGTACGCAGACGTACTCCCTGTACTTCAAGTGCCCGACAACAAAGCAGATGCGGTGCCCTGTGAACGCTTACAAAAAACCTGATTGCTCATAATGCATGCTTAACAATATAATTCTTCACTGCGTCTACTTCAGCAGGTAAGATTTCGCATCTGCTGGGCCTGCTTTCAATTCCCTTTAATGATTCCGGTCGCTCCGATTCCCTGCCTATGGCTTTGCGTACAGCCTCGGGAAATTTTGCCGGATGTGCAGTGGCCAGACAGATGGTGGGTCCCTTTGGTAGATCAAGCCCCAGCCTCTCAGCCGCAGCTACCCCCACTGCAGTGTGGGGGTCCAGAATATAGCCTGTTTCCTTATAGATGTCCCTGATGGTTGTGATCGTTGAGGCCTGATCTATAGAAGCAGAGGCAAAATCCTTTCTCACCTGGGCTCGTTCCTCCTGACTAATTATAATTTCATCTTTTTTATCAAGAAAGATAAATGCCTGTTTTATCCGTTCCGGTTCCTGATTGTACAGGTAATAAAGATAACGCTCAAAATTGCTGGCGATCTGAATATCCATAGAGGGGCTTATGGTAGGAATCACTTCGCTTTTGGTGTAGCGGCCCTGAAGGACAAAACGAGTCAGAATATTGTTTTCATTCGTGGCAAGGATCAGTCTTCCAATATTGGGTTGAATAAGCTGTTTTGCTACATACCCTGCGAAGATGTCTCCAAAATTTCCGGTTGGTACAGAGAAGTTGACTGATTCAGCTCCTGTTTGATCTTTTACTTTCAGAGCGGCATAGACGTAATATACGACTTGGGCAAGGACCCTGGCCCAATTGATGGAGTTGATGGAACTTAGACGATATCGAGCCTTGAAGTCAAGCTGGTTGAATACGGCCTTTACTATGGCCTGGCAGTCATCAAAGGTGCCTTGCACTGCAATATTAAAGACGTTCTTCTCCGGCACCGTGGTCATTTGAAGGCCCTGCACCTTACTCACCCGCCCATGGGGATGGAGTATAAAGATGTTAATATTATCCTTTCCTCTGACTCCATAGATGGCGGCACTGCCCGTATCACCGGAGGTGGCGCCGAGGATGTTCATGCTTTCGCCTGATTCCCTGAGAAGAAGAGAAAACAGGTTTCCCAGGACCTGTAGGGCAACGTCCTTAAAGGCCAGGGTCGGCCCATGGAATAGCTCCAGGACATAGTGTTTCCCGACTTTAACAATAGGGGTGACTTCAGGCGTGTCGAATGTGGTATAGGCATCGTGAATGAGTGCATCAAGCTCTTTGTCTGAAAGATCGTCAACAAAGAGGTCCATAATTTTCACGGCAAGCTTTGGATAACTCAGGCCTTTCCATTCATCAAGAGTGGCCGAACCCACAGATGGGAGGGGGGCCGGCAATAATAACCCTCCGTCTGCGGCAAGCCCCATCATTACGGCTTCTGTGAAGGATATGGGATCAATCCCTCCGCGGGTGCTTATGTATCTCATCAATCCTTTCCATGTTCGTGGTGGGTGTGACCGTGTCCGTGGTGATGGCCATAGGGTTCATGGCTCTCAATAGGACCTCCGGCCAGGTCCAGGGCGTGTTGCAACTTTTTAGTAACCTGCTCAGTGGCGCTGATTGCCTTTTTGAGTGCTTCCTTTACCTGGACATTATCTGAATCTTCAAATAGTTTGGCCCACCTGTCGATTTCGGTTATGTGTTCACGGTTATGCGTAATCCAATGGGGCAGGAGTACTCTCAGCTTTTCCAAATTGGTCATTTAAATTCAGGCTCCTTTCAGTATAGATATTTCAGTATTAAGATGTCTTATTATAACGTTTTCTAATTTAATAGTATAGTGCCTGAACGAAAATCCCGTATTTTTCGTTGGAACCACCTGTGTTGTCATTTTGACCGGAGGGAGAAATCTGTAAATTCCACATGTTATAGCTAGTGCCTGAACGAAAACCCCTCTTTTTGTCATTTCGACCGTAGGGAGAAATCTTTAATGCCTGTATTTTCAGTATGATAAGATTTCTCGCTTTGCTCGAAATGACAGTTTTGGTTAGT
>QNAY01000139.1 GCA_003645605.1 Thermodesulfobacteriota bacterium | reverse complement strand
AGCAGTTACGTCTTGCGTTTCTTCAAAATAAACCAGCTTGTTCACGTTGTATTTTTCGGTAAATCCTTTGACGAGCTTGTTCTTGTGCTCATAAAGGCGCCGCTCCAGGTTATTGGTTACCCATAGATACATCACTTTATTGTTCCAATTTGTTAGCAGATACACATAATATGTCACAGTCATGGGCATTTAAGATTTCTCCCTTCGGTCGAAATGACAATATGGGCTTGAACGCTTACAATAATTCTTATGAATATCCATTACATGTTCTATTATTTTGGGTCCGGGCCGGGAATTATCCAACCTGGAGACAGTATCACCGTCCAGAACGCTCATGCCCTTACATTCATCTAAAACCGCAAGCACGCCGTCTATAAGCCCTGTAAAGTTATAACCTCCTTCAAGGCAGAATAATATCCGGCCATTACAGCATGACTCTGCAAGATTGAGCAAAACCCTTGCCATATAGGCAAAGCCATTTACAGTGACTTCCATGCCTCCCAGGGGATCATCCCGGTAAGTATCAAACCCGGCTGAAACGAGTATGAAGTCCGGAGAAAAGGTTTTACTTATGGGCACGAACAAGCGATTGAAAATGGCAGCAAAGTCCTCATCTCCGGCACCAGGGCTCAAAGGCACATTTACAGTAAAGCCCTCTCCATCGCCTTCGCCCATTTGATCTACACTGCCGCTTCCCGGATAATAGGGATACTGGTGGGTAGATAAGTATAATACGCTGGAATCATTGTAAAAGCTGTGTTGGGTACCGTTCCCGTGGTGAAGATCCCAATCTACGATCAAGACCCGTTCACAGCCAAGGACATGTCTCGCATAATGAGCGCCAAGGGCCACATTATTAAAAATGCAAAAGCCCTTAGCACAATCTTTTTCTGCATGGTGTCCAGGTGGGCGTACCAAGGCAAATCCATTTTGCGCATCAGGCCCGGCTATTTCATCCATGGCGGCAAAAACTCCTCCAACAGCCAGGCAAGCCGCTTCCCACGAGCCTGCGCTTGTAGCTGTATCCGGATCCAGCCGGTAGAAATCTTTGCCGGCGGTCTTGGCTATCTTGTCTATGTAATCACCTGTGTGGTTCCATAAAAGCTCATCCCGGCCGGCTGATCTTGGGACAATGGTCTTAAACCGGACCTTTACATCTTCCCGGTCTAAACGCTCATAAATAACCCTCAGACGATCAGGTGATTCCGGATGACCGGGACCTTGGTCATGTTCAAGGTATCCAGGATCTCTAATTACTATTGTTGTAGTCATTTTTAAGGCAGACACTTCTTGCACCGGCAAAAACCCTCCTTGCAGGCATCGGATCGTGATTTAAAAATTACCCGGTTTGATTTACTCATTTTCTTCCCATAAGGACATGAGGGCCTATGAAAGCGGAGGGATTGGCGATTGCCCACATAATAAGGTTCAAGCCTGACCGGCGGAATTGACCATATACCACGCTTGGCGTCTATGGCCTCTCTCTGTGCGGCAAGCAGTTTCTTGCTGAAAGACGATCCTTTCTCAGAAAAACACACAAAGGCCAAACCCTCGCGGACCAGTATTTCATTGACCATTCGACCATCAGGGAGAAATATATAGGCCAACAGCCGGCCGAAGCGATCCCTCTTTTCATCATCCTGGACCAGCCTGACAAGCCTGCCCTGGACAAGTTGTCTGTTACGCTTGGTGGCTGCCCACCCAAAGGGTTCTCCAGATTTGTTCTTGTTGTGAGGTATCTCAGGAGAATTAATCCCCCTGTAGCGCACCTTTGTTCCTTTTTTGAGGACTATTGTGTCGCCGTCAATGACATAGCGCACAAAAGCGCTTTTCTCTGCAAAGGATAACCCAATGGAGGCAAAAAGCCAGATGCTCACCAGAACAACTGTCATTACGGACAATCCGGCCCTTATTCCCATGTTCAAATCTCCCTAATTTTCAGTAAGACGCCGCAAGGCCTCCAGATATCGCTGGCGGGTTTTTTCTGTGATATCTGTGGGGAGATCAGGTCCTGGTGGCTTTTTATCCCATGAAATGGACTCCAGGTAGTCTCTCACAAACTGCTTGTCAAAACTCGGTTGTGATCTGCCCGGGCTATAGTCCTCAGCAGGCCAGAACCTGGATGAATCAGGGGTCAGGACCTCGTCAATCAGTATAAGCTCTCCGCCGAATATGCCGAGTTCAAACTTTGTATCAGCAATGATCACTCCTCTTTCTCTCGCATAATCTGCCGCTGTTTTGTAAAGCCTGATGCTGATATCCCTGGCCTTTTCGGCAACATCTTTTCCAAGCAGCTTCCGGACCTGTTCAAAGCTTATGTTTTCGTCATGAGAACCAACATCAGCCTTGGTGGAAGGCGTGAAGATGGCATCCGGAAGCTGCTGCGACTCAAGCATCCCGTCAGGTAGCTTGATACCACATACAGAACCTGTCCGGAGATAGTCTTTCCAGCCGGAACCGGCAATATATCCCCTGACTATACACTCAACAGGCAAGGGCTCTGCCTCTTTGACCAACATGCTCCGGCCCTCAAGGGACTTTGAAAATGGTTTCAACTCTTCCGGAAACTGAGTTACATCTGCCTGAACCAGATGATTCGGCACCAGGTCTTTCAATTTCTCAAACCAGAACAGGGACATCTGAGTGAGGATGCTACCCTTTCCCGGTATGGACGTGGGAAGAACAACATCAAAGGCAGAGAGACGATCCGTTGCTACAATCAGCAGGTATCCCCCCACTTTGTAAATGTCTCTCACCTTTCCCCTGTGTAAAAGATGAAGGCCGGGGAAATCCGTTTTGAATAGGGACATTGATTTATCTCCAGTTAACAGTATATAAACCAGACTAGCCAATAAATAGAAGTGTGGCAATCATCCGGTGTGCTGTTTTCTACCTGTACACAGTAAAAACATCTCCACACTCTCCGGCCTGGAACTCTTTGGCTTGACCACACGAACCGACCTGAAACTCTCTTTGCATTTGTCCCTAAAGGAAGGGAGATCCTCCCCCTGGAAGACCTTGCAAAAAAAGGTGCCCCCTGGTTTCAACAACTCTCCGGCCAAAACTAAAGCGCGCTCTGCAAGAGCTATAGACCTGAAGTGATCAACGTCCTTGCGGCCGGTAGTCTTGGGGGCCATATCGCTGAGCACGACGTCGAAATAAGGGGAAATCTCTCTAAGCTTTGAGGCCTTGAGATCATAGACATCTCTCTGCAATAGGCAGACATTATCTGCCATTACACCAGGCTTTTGAATATCAACCGCCACAACCAGACCCTTCGGCCCTGCCACTCCGGCTGCATACTTTGACCAGGACCCTGGATATGCCCCAAGGTCCAAAACGGTCTGACCCGGCTTAAGAAACCGGTATTTCTTCTGAGCCTCTTCCAGCTTATAGACCGAACGGGCCGGAAAACCTTGCTTCTTGGCCTTTTTAAAATAATAATCCTGGATTTTTTTCACCTATGAGCCATCAATAAGTTCCGCCAGGTGTAACACCCTGGGACCCCCGGCTTGACAGGCTGTCCCTGCCCTCCACTGCAAAAGACATCCTGAGCATGTGGTAACTACAGTGGATGCGCCTGTCCTTTCCCATGCAGAAAGCCTCTTCTCGAAAATCTGCCAGGCAAGCTCAGGATTTCCAATACTAAAAAGGCCCCCCTGTCCACAGCATTTATGAGACATTGGCCTGAAGGCATCTGAGAACATCCTGTCCAGCAGCCCTTCGCTTTCCCCCACACCGCCCAGATCGAACCGTTGGTGACATGGAGCATGATACGTCACCGTGACTGACCTGTCCCTTGATCCTCTGAGAGGTAATGCCTTTAGCTCAACTACAAGCCGGCTGAACTCCCTGACCTTGTCTGCCAAACTGCTGGCAATTTCTTTTTTTGGATCCTTTTCACTGAACAATTTTGGCCATTCTTTAATCATGGAGGCACAGGCAGCGCATCCGGTAACAATGAAATCCGCCCTCGCCTTTTCAAAGGCCTTAAGATTTTGAATCACGAGTTCTTTCGCGGTTTCCTGCGCACCTGCTGACCATGCAGGCATACCGCAGCACCCCTGTCCCAAAGGTACCAGCACCTTGCCCCCTAAACACCGGATCATGGCCTCGGCCACCTCCGGATAGAGGTAGTTCTGAACGCATCCCAGGAAAAGGGCTATTCTGGGTCCAGGCCCGGCATCAACCCCGCGACTCGGATCAAGCAACCTGAAATGCCTTCTGGAAAGGGCCGGCCTTTGCGCAAAAGAAGGCATTTCAAAATATGGAAGATTTTCATCCCGTGAAGTCCGGCATGTAAGGCCGAGCAGACGCCAGATAAGGCCGCTTGTGCCGGGAATACCTGCAAGAAGCTTTGCCAGCAAAGGAGTCAGCCTGCGACTCTTGAGGATATCCCATAGCCACCGGGGAGCGGAAAGCCCTTTGGCGCAGCTTGCCCCCCTGGCATTTCTGACCAAGGCATTTAACTCCACCCCGACAGGACATATGTAACCACAGGCCCCGCACTGAAGACAATCCTTTAAGGTCTCAAGCACCTTAAACGGAAGTACATTCTTCCCGGGACCTTGACCTTCCGGAGCGGAACTTGGGCCTTTGCCAATAATTTCCGCAATAAGTCTGTATTTTCCCCTGGGGGAAAAGCGCTCATGTCTGGTTACGTCATATACCGGGCACACAGAGAGGCATGCACCGCACCTGACGCATCTGGCTCCGGCACCACTTCCGTCAGCAGATAACCGGCCTTCAGTTTTTCGGGGATCATTCAGGCTCTCTCACCTCTGAAACAGGATTTGTCCACTCGTAACCGTTCACGCTAATGTGTCATGATTCGCGCTACCATGTCATTTCGACCAAAGGGAGAAATCTTTACCATCCAGAACTCAGGTCTTTCCAGTTTGGGTTCATCCGGTTCACCAATTGATTCTTCTTCTCTCTTCGCCATTTCT
>QNAY01000138.1 GCA_003645605.1 Thermodesulfobacteriota bacterium | reverse complement strand
GCCCTTGGTCCTGGCTCCTTCTGATGGTCAGTCGGAGTCAGACAATTCGAGGATAGACTGAGAGTCTTTTGTATCTCTCAGTGTCAGGAATTTGTTGATAAAAGTGTTTGACAAGGACAATTATTACAAAGAGGAGGTTACAATGAACACCAGCACGCCAAATGATACACAATTCAACAAATATTACCCGAAACACCAGAAATGCCTGAAGCTGGCTGGCCTGCAGTTCAAGACCATCGAGGCATATTCAAGGTCAAGCAGGCGTATCGGAAACTATTTTGATTGCCGGATTGACAACCTTACATCCGATCAGTTGCTCGATTATTTCAACGAACTTCTGAAAGGCCATTCCTGGAGTACAGTCAAACTCGATCTATATGGCCTGAAGTTTTTTTACTCCAGGGTACTCAACAAAACTTGGGATGATATTCCCCAGGTAAAGCCGCCAAAGACAACCAGAATTCCGGATATCCTGTCCATAAAAACCTATAGTACTCCCCATAGACCAAAATGGATCAAAAATAAGATAGAATTTTCGGCATCCTTCATTCACCAGTTTACACTTTTAATTGATTTCGGGGCATCCTTCATGGCAAGCCAAAAGTAGTTTACACTTTGTCGATCTTGTATTTTGGCAGTGAAATTTGAAACTCGAAATTTGAAATTGGGAAAAATACAAAGATGTAGATGGGTTACCTAATTTCAAATTTCGAATTTCCAGTTTTGATATCGGCATTCAATTTGACAATACATACTTTTTCGAAAAAAGTGTAAACTGATGAATGAAGGATGCCGAAATTTGAAACTGGAAATTGAAAAAAACAAAGATATAGAGGTGCATTACCTAATTTCTAATTTCCAGTTTCGACATCGACATTCAATTCGATAATACACGCTTTTTCGGGAAAAGTGTAAACTGGTGAATGAAGGATGCCTAATATCTAATTAATTTTGGGGAGCCTACCATGACGGAACAGCCTACAAAACGTGTACACGCATTCGTAAGCGGACAGGTTCAGGGAGTATTTTTCAGAGCAAATACAAGGGCTGAAGCTAAGCTCTTAGGACTCAAGGGATGGGTAAAGAATCTTCCCTGCGGCGGGGTAGAACTCGTGGCCGAGGGACCTTCCTGGGCTGTGAACGAGTTGATAAGCTGGTGCCATAAAGGTCCTGCCTACTCAAGGGTAGACAAAGTGGAATTCTATGCAGAAACACCAAGAGGAAAGTATGATGAATTTTCAATCCGTTTTTAAAAAAACCGTTTCGAGCTTGCTCTGCGTTTTTCTGTTCTGCGGATGCGCCTCAGTCCATTTGGACCTTATGAACACAGGCCCTCCTTTGTGCCTCAATGACCCTGCCTCGGTAAGAGTTCTGGTGGTAAAGCACTTCCAGGATAGTATGAAGGCCCACTTCGGATTTTTCGGACTTATGACCTGGAAACAGCCACCCCTGAAAAAGGTCTTTAAGGAACAACTGGATGAATACGGGGGTAATGGGATAATAAACATATCCATAAAAAGTGAATTCAGCACTGTGGATATGCTGCTTGGGCTTCCATTTTTCCCTCTGTGGTTCCCTTGTACCTATATCGTTGAAGGGGATGTGGTAATTATTCAATCATCTCTGTAGCAAGGACTGTGCTTGAACTCAAAGAAATTATGGACTATTGATAGAAATCCCTAAATCATGTATCAAGGACCTAAATTGAGCGATTAGCCTTTAGCGGTTAGCTATTAGTCGAATGATTACAGGATGTTTTACTATTACAAACTTTCATCCATTGGGTGTTATTTCTAATTAACGTAATGCCCTGATTTTTCAAAGCTAAACGCTAATGGCTAACAGCTAATCGCTCAACTTATCAAGGAGAAAATTGAAGTGTATGACTCGTCAGACCTAAGGAAAGGACTAAAAATAGCTATCGACGGGGAACCGTATATCATTACTGATTTCCAGTTTTCCAAGCCGGGAAAGGGGCAGGCCCTTTATAAATGCAAGCTCAAAAACATGGTGACCGGTTACACTGTGGATCGTACTTACCGCTCAGGAGATAAATTCGAACCGGCCAACCTTGACGAAGTGCATATGCAATATCTCTACAGGGACAACGAAGGCTTTCACTTTATGAACACAATTACCTACGATCAAGTAACACTGACAAATGACCAGGTAGAGGAAGCAAAAAGCTTCCTACTGGATAACATGGAGGTTGACATCCTCTTCTTCCAGGATACTCCTATTGATATCACTCTGCCGACTTTTGTTGAACTTGAGGTAACAGAATCTGCTCCTGGAGTTCGGGGAGACACAGCCACCGGTGCCACAAAGTCTGTAACCCTTGAAACAGGCCACGAGATCCAGGTACCCCTTTTCATAAAGCAAGGCGAAATTCTGAAGATTGACACCCGCACAGGGGAATATGTGGAGCGGGCAAAAAAATAGGACCTGATCTTAACAAGCGCTCTCACCCCAGCAACTATATCCATAAGGCAGGGGGAATCACTTCCAGGCACACAATGTTGGCAACCCGGGGCGGAATTATAAAAGACCTCAGGTCTTTTCTGTCCGAACAGGGATTTCTGGAGGTCCAAACCCCTCTGATGATTAAAGCCCCTGTACCGGAGGCCTCTATTGAGGCATTTCCGGTTTTCCAGGGTAAAGGCAAGCCGGACCTGTATCTTATCCCCTCACCTGAAATCAACCTGAAACGCCTTTTGGCAGAAGGGCTTGATCGGATTTTCCAACTAGGGCCTGTATTTCGACAGGAAGAACAGGGCAGTCATCACCTCTCCGAATTCACCATGCTGGAGTGGTACAGAACGGGCGCAGATTACCACGACCTTATGTCTGACTGTGAAGCCATAATTGAGATAACGGCCCAGTCGGCCGGCTGGAAGGGTAATTCAATCACATACAAAGGCATAAAAATCAATATCAAGCCCCCGTTTCCCAGGATAACCATAAAAAAAGTGTTTGAGAAATATGCCGGCTGGACACCGGGTCCCGCACCGGATTTGGACCGGTTCAATCAAGACATGGTGACAAAGATAGAACCCAACCTGCCGCCGGATCGACCGGTCTTTTTAATGGATTATCCGGCATCCTGCGCGTCTCTTGCCAGGCTGAAAGCATCCGACACTAAGGTGGCGGAGAGGGTTGAACTGTATGCGGGCGGCCTTGAAATCGCTAACGGTTTTTCCGAACTTACAGACCATGAGGAGCAAGAATCAAGATTCAGAAAAGAGGCTGAAAGACGCAGAAAACAGGGACTTAGGGCCTATCCCAGGCCTGAAGAATTTCTATTATCCCTGAGGGGTCTTCCAAATTGCGCAGGCATGGCACTCGGTATAGACCGCCTGGTAATGCTGCTCACAAATACGTCCAATATCAACGATGTGGTAGCCTTCCCACCGGAAAAAATCCAGCCGGCCGCCATGCTCTGAAGCAGATTATCATAATTCCAGTTCGGCACCGGCCTTTCGGGCCTCTTTCTCGTTTACCCGGGAGAGCAGAATGATGCCAAGGATGAAGAAAAAGATAAGGGAGAGGATTGAGTTTCGGGAAGAGCCTGTCCAGTGACGGATAATGGCAAAGATGAATGGTCCCCAGACTGCTGAAAACTTGCTGACCACTGAGTAGAAACCGAAGAACTCGGCTGAAGCGCCTTCAGGAATAATTGAGGCGTAAAAGGAACGGCTGATGGCCTGTGATCCGCCGAGCACAAGGCCGACAATCCCGCCCATGACGAAGTACTCTGTTGCTGAATGAATAAAATACGCATAGATCACCACACCGCTCCATCCTGTCAAAGTAACAATCACAGCCCGTTTGGCTCCAATCCGCTCTGAAATCCATGCTGAAAGAAGTGCCCCAAGAAAGGCTACAGCCTGCACGAGCAGAAGCGTCATCATAAGTGTCGTGGTAGTTAGATGAAGCTCCTGTTTTCCGTATATGGTAGCCATCTGGATGACAGTCTGTATCCCTTCGTTGTAGACAAGAAAGGCTGCAAGAAACAGCACGAGGTGACGGAGTTTTCGCAACTTTCGAATTGTTTTCCAGACCCGTGAAATACCCAGGGAGATATAACCCTGACACAATGGGACACGCCGGAAGCCCTCAGGCAGGGCCTGCATCCTGCGCGGTTCCCTAAGCAAAGAGACAGTCACCAGTGCAAAGCCGCCCCACCACAGAGCAGCGGTCAGCATCCCCAGGCGGGCAGCCTCGGCCTCGGAAAGACCGATCTTTTCATGTCCTGCCAGAAGCCCAAGGGCTAGGGCAAACTGTAGCCCGCCCCCCACATATCCGTAAGCAAATCCCTTGCTGGAGATCCGGTCCGTCTTCCCCTCCGGTGCGATCTGGGGAAGGAAGGCATCATAGAAAACATTGGCTCCGACAAATCCGATCTGGGAGATGACAAACAGGATCATGGTCAACCATACGTCACCGGTTTTACTAAAGGAGAGGAAGGCCGCGCTCACTACACCCAGATAACAGAAAAAGAATAGAAAGCGTTTTTTTGCGCAACAGAAGTCTGCAATGGCTCCAAGTGTCGGGGCTGCAATAAAAACAAGGAACGCTGCTGCTGAGACCATAAATCCCCACAAGGTCTCAGCGGCATAAAGAGTGCCTCTGATTTCCAGTCCATCAGGAGGAACCACCACGCCTGCGAAGTAAATAGGCAGAATTGCTACCGCCAAGGTGGTGATATAGGCGGAATTAGCCCAGTCATACATGGCCCAGCCAAAGATGACCCTGCTGTCTCCCCGGATAGGCATGTTTTCTATATTTTCAGACGACTGCCGCATATTTTCGGTTCCTGCCCATAAATGGTTAACTAGTGCCTGAACGAAAACCCCTCTTTTTGTCATTTCGACCGTAGGGAGAAATCTTTAATGCCTGTATTTTCAGTACGATAAGATTTCTCGCTTTGCTCGAAATGACAGTTTTGGTTAG
>QNAY01000137.1 GCA_003645605.1 Thermodesulfobacteriota bacterium | reverse complement strand
TAGTGCCTTGTCTGCGGCAGTTTTGAAAATGCCGGATGACTTTGCCATACGATCTACCAGTTGTCCTTTGTTCATGTTACCCTCCATTCATATTGTTTTTAAGTTATTCTTTAGTTGAGCGTTTAGCTGTTAGCGTTTAGCTTTAAAAAAGCAAAACATTATATGCTCTATTTCCTTACACACGCAATTTTGTATTCTCCATCTGCATGTCCTTTAGCAACTCTTCGGCAGATTCTATTTTTTCAATTAATTTTTTTGTAATAAAAGTTCCGGTGACCACTCTGGTCGCAAGGCATGACTGACTGGGCCGATCCCATGTCGGCAGACATAACTTAGCACTCAATCTCCTTATATTATTTTTATTCAGATTACAATGTGCTAAAGGAGTTTTTACTGATAATTCTTGTATTGCCTTGAGGCCCGGTCTATCACGGCTAAGGTCATCCGACTGGGTACCGTCCAGCAGATTCGAAATTCCATGTTCTCGGCAAATTGACCACAGTTCATGGTACATTGCATACTTGCAATAATAGCATCTGTTACGCCCATTTTCCCAGATACAATGGAAATCAAAAGGATACCAACACACTTCCTTGAGCGGCGGGCCGATTTCATCAGCAATGCTATGTGCCCATTTTCGTTCCTTTCCGGGCAGAAAAGGAGATACAAGGAGAAAGGGAATAACCTGCCCAACACATGCGTCCTTCGCTATTCTCAGCAGATAGGTACTGTCTACTCCACCTGAAAAAGCAATGCCAACCCCGCCCTTCATACTACTCAGGTATTCTATCAATAATTGTAAAGCGTTCACATGGCACCGCATCTGCTTTGTTGTCGGGCACTTGAAGTACAGGAAGTACGTCTGCGTATCCTCCGCCTCGCATCTGCAGCACCCTGTAAACGCTTACAGTTCGGTGGGTTGCAGTAAAACGGGACACGGTTACCAATAATTCAGAGCTGCTTGATTTGTTGATCAAACCTTGTTTTTGGTTGGTAAGAGTTCTTGAGGCTCTCCAAGTACAAATCGGCCCTCACTAATCCATTGCTTGAGTATCTCCGCGATCTCCCGTGCCCTGACATAGCTGGACAGAGGAGCGGTCGGGACGTCTTTTCCTCCTATCTTTATGGTTCCGCTTCTTAATTGTGCATAAGTGACTTCCGCAAGGCAAGTGTTTTTCCCCAGGGGATAATCATGACCGTAATCAATTACCTGGGTTACAATATCCTCATCGGATATAGCTGTTTGCATGGCCATCTCTTCGTTAAGAATGGGTATTGGTATTCCGAGCCCTACAGCAAGGGAGCAGCCGTAACCAAGGATACTTACACCCACTAACCACCGAGGGTGCATCTGTTTGAGATCGCCGGTTACCATAAGCGTGCCTGCGGGTTTACGCGGCAGGCCTTTTTCATTTCGAGGAATATCAGGATCATGCTGTGTCCCGGCAGAAAGCACATAACCCGGCCCGCCGCCTAATAAAATGCGCGTACCCGTGCCGATAGTTTGATAGTATGTGTCATTGAGTAAAGGACTCAACTGCCCTGAAGTGCAGTAATTAGCATTGCCAAGTCTTGGTCGCAAAGTACCCATGTATGTATAAACGGTTTTTTTTGTAACATTTACTGCGCAGTTATAATTCTGGAACGAATTTCTAGGATTACAGAGCCGGGCAAAAGGCAGATCCGCAAGGGTGACCTTTTTATCTAAGCACCGGCTTGGATAACAATGGGTCCCATAAGACTCGGCTGTCAAATTTATTGACTTGCCGGCCACTAAATCCTGTATTACATGTCCGCCTCCGTAGAGAAACTCACCAGGATAGACATTGTTGAGAGGGTCGTTGTAGCGAGGTTCTGTAGCCCCTAAATACACATCCAGTGCGGCAAGGCCGGCATAAGCAGGCACGCCGTTAATCCATACTTTGGCAGCCTTTATCCCAGGCACACAGGGCCCGAAGTTGATGAAAGCCCCTGAAGAACACATCGGGGAAAAAGTACCGGTAGTCACAACGTCCACCTTTCTTGCCGCCTCGACTTCCCCATGTTTCCGGACAATGCCGATCATATCCTCGGCAGTAACTACGACTGCTTTCCCTGACCGGATCTTTTCATTTATTTCTTGAAAAGTTTTATTGACTTGATAGTGAGCCATGCTCAAATTCCTGTAACCGTTCGCGGGATTACAACGCCCGTTTTACCGCAACCTACCGTAACTGTTTTAGTCCAGTATAGAAACCACCTTGTGGTCTTCATCCTCCAGTGCCTGGACAATAGCCGACGGGTCTCCTTTTTCCAGCCTGATATAATATATCTTTTTTTTTGGATGTCAGCGCTTCTATCCCTACACTAATTATCTTTCCTCCCATCTCACGAATCAGTCGAAGCACATCATCAAGCGTTCCGCCTTTTTCAGATAGAATGATATCCAGCCGGGAACTTTCCCTCAAAAGCCCAAAGAGCTCTATAAAGGCTGCAAGTATGTCAGTAATAGTGAGTATTCCAATCAATCGTCTTTTTTCAAGAACAGGTAAGCCACCGATTTTATATTTGTAGATCAACTGTGCGGCAGAATCAACACTGGCATTGGGATCCACGATAATAGGGTTCACTATCATAACGTCTGAAATGGAGAGTTCATGAACCATAGACGGGAAAAAATATTGTCGCAAGTTGCTTTCAGTAACCAGCCCTTGCATTGAATCATCTTCGACAACAGGCAAATGCCTTATGGAATGCTGGTGCATTAGCTTTACAGCCGAACTGATGGAGGCCTGAGGACTGATGGTTATTATGTCTTTGGCCATCCAGTTTTTGACTTTCATTATTCCCTCACTCAAAAAACAACTTATACGGTAAATTCCCTATACCCTTTCTCAAGGGCGGAGAATGGGAAAAGTTGACAAACACATCTTATGACACGGCAGATATCATTGCAAGTCCTGAATCCGCTCAGGCACTGCATACTCAAACTTTATGACTTTGCAAGAGGCGCTATTGACTTATTTTATACAATCCCTTATGACTGACGCATTAAATTGTTTGTCACCGTAGAGCAATCAACAATCATCAATCCAATGGGGAGATCAAATGTCCAGGCACAAAAAGATCGAAAGGCATAGAGAAATAGAAAGAAGACGTAAAAGACGTGAAAAACGACGTAAGTTGCGGGCTAAGGGACTACTGCCTCCATCTGATTCGTAATACCCCTGCCCTACCCTACTCAAGCACAATTTTGAATTCTAAATTTTGAATTAAAAAAGGGATAACATCAGGGAGTTAAGCTCGATTTATCATGGCTGCAAAGGCCCCTGCGCCAAAGCCGTTGTCTATGTTTACTACGGCAATCCCTGTGGCACATGAATTGAGCATGGTAAGCAACGGAGCAAGACCCTGGAAGTTGGCCCCATAGCCCGTACTGGAAGGGACTGCCACCACAGGAACACTGACAATACCTCCAAGGATGCTCGGCAATACGCCGTCCATCCCCGCCACTGCTATTATGACACTGGCCTTGCGTAATTCGTCCAGATGATCAAGTAATCTGTGAATACCAGCCACTCCCACATCATAGATCCGTTTAAAAGGATGCCCCATAAGCTTCAGGGTCAGACAGGCTTCCTCTGCAACGGGCAGGTCAGCCGTACCGGCTGAAATTACCAGGACAGTTCCTTTATTTGACGGCCTGGGCTTGGAAATTTCTCCCGACCAAGTCAGTGATTTGGGTATTGGGTGAAATTCTATCTCCGGTATAGCCTGGGCAACACACTCTGATTGTTCCTCTGATACCCGTGTCACAAGTACCGGCCCGCCAACAGAAATCAGCTTGGAGACAATGTCTACTAGTTGTTCACATGTCTTCCCAGGTCCGTAAACGACCTCTGGAAATCCCTCTCTGATGTGTCTATGGTGATCAAGACAGGCCCAGCCCAAATTCTCAAAAGGGAGTTTTTTAAGGGCCTCTATTCCCAGGTTTACAGATAGATCGCCCTTGCTTATTTTCTCAAGCAGCTCCCTGAGCTTTGTCTCATTCATGAAGATAAATTGGTTTAAGATTTGATGTTAACTTATGAATATACTGTATAATTTGTGAGATGCAACCTATAGTTCCGCCAGGTATTCCTTAAGAGGAATCAGTTGTTGCTCAAATTGATCAGTGCTTTCAGAAGATATCCGAGACCACTCCTTTTGAAATTCAGGCAATGAATCCACATCTATCTCGTTGGCCATAGCCGTACCATACTGTTGTGAAACGGCCTGCTTTATTCCACCGAGGTGGTCCTGCATCTGCATTTTTAACTGTTCGTGATATTGATCACGGGTCTGCTCATAGCTTTTCAGCAATTGCTCGATGCGAGGAATAGTCTGATTGGCAACACTGCCTTTTAGTTCCAAAAAACCACTCAGGGCCTTTTTTATGCCGGGCCACTGGTCTTTATCCCTGGGTAAAACAATATTCCTTAATAATATTTCTATGGCTCCCTTTAACACCAATGGCATCTCATCCCCGGAAATATCGCTGAAGCCGGCTTCAAGGTTCTCAATTTCACCTTGCATATACCTGGCAACTATTCGGTGGCCATGATCCAGCCACTTTTTAGCCTCCAACTCTTCCTTGGTAGCACGTCCCAGGCGATCCGCCTTTTCCAGGGCGATTTCAATAGCGCTCCTAATCTCTGCCATTTTCAACAAACTCCTATTATGATGGTCGACAAAACCAGGATATCCCGATAAAACTAAAATCAGCAGTTAGCTGTTAATTTTGGGTCAACCGGAACTGGTGTGGTAAATCATCCCCTTTTTGTCAATTATTCCTTGTTTTACAGGTAGTTATACCAATATTAAATATTGACATTTTTTACCCTTTTTACCCTTGTTAAACCGTTGATATATTAGCAATGTTTTGCGTAACTGGCTGATTTTATTCACCACATTGATTCCGGTTGACGGGTTTGGGC
>QNAY01000136.1 GCA_003645605.1 Thermodesulfobacteriota bacterium | reverse complement strand
TGGCTAATTCAAAAAGTATTTTTACGATAAATCCAGCCTGATAACGCTCAACATCTCACCCCGGTTTGTCGATAAGTATGATGGAGGTGTTTATATGAGCTTAGAGCATCCTGAAAATCTTTTCACAGAGACAACTAATAGCCCAAGTGCTGCCGGACCCAAAATCCTGATAGTTGATGACGACCAAAGCCTCAGGGAGTTTCTTGAGATACTCCTTGCCAGGGAAGGCTACGGTGTATGCTCCGCACCCAGTGGGAAAGATGCCCTTCGACTCATTGACAGGGAAAAAGTATCCCTGGTCATAAGTGACGTGAGGATGCCGGGCATAGATGGGATGACTTTACTGAAAGAAATCAAGGCAAAACACGCAGATGTCCCTGTAATATTGATCACTGCCTTTGCATCCCTGGACACCGCAATGGCGGCAATGAAAGAAGGAGCATGGGACTATCTTACCAAGCCATTTCGGATAGAAGAAATCAGGGAGGTTGTGGAAAAGGCCCTTAAAACAAGACCAAAGGCCCAGTCCTTGATCAGAGGTACTCCTGACAAAATTTACAAACTTGACAATATGTTGACCAAAAGCCCGGTCATGCTCAAAATATTCCAGCTAATACCCAGGATAGCATCCAGTCCTTCCAGTGTGCTCATATCCGGTGAAAGCGGCACAGGGAAAGAGCTTGCTGCACGAGCCATTCATAACCTTGGAATCCGCAAGGACAAGCCTTTTGTAGTTATTAACTGCGGAGGCATCCCGGAGAATCTCCTTGAGAGCGAGTTGTTCGGCCATAGCAAAGGGGCCTTTACAGGTGCTGATCGTGGGAAACAAGGTCTTTTTGCCATAGCCGATCAAGGCACCATCTTTCTTGATGAAATCGGAGAACTGCCCATGACCCTCCAGGTCAAACTGTTAAGAGTCGTGCAACAGAAATCCTTTACATCTCTTGGCGACACCAAAGAGATCAAGGTAGATGTGAGGATATTGGCAGCCACCAACCGTGATCTGGAAAAGGAGGTAATAGCCGGACGATTCAGGGAAGACCTGTACTACAGACTGAACGTAATTCAAATTCGTATGCCACCGTTAAGAGAACGTCCTGAAGACATTCCCCTCATGGTCCAGTATTTTCTGGACAAGTATTCCAAAGAACAAAATAAGGCCGTACAGGGCATATCCAGCTTTGCCATGGAGGCATTGCAGAAATACTCGTTCCCTGGAAACGTGAGAGAACTGGAAAATATCATCGAGAGGAGTGTGGCCCTTGCCACCTCAAATCTCCTGCTTCCTGAAAGCCTGTCTCTGGCTGAGTTCAAACAGCAAAAAACCGCCGAATCCAGCCCCTTTTCTTACGAGCCGTGCCTGGGGCCTGAGGGTTTAGACCTTGAACAGTTCCTAAGCCATATAGAAAAAACTCTCCTAAAAAAAGCGCTTGAGAGAGCAAACGGGGTAAAAACCGAAGCTGCCGGCATCCTCGGCCTTAACTTCAGGTCCTTTAGATATCGTCTATCAAAATATGCCCTCTAAGAACTCAAATGGCCACCTTTTTTATTGTATAACTGCAGGCCGCCTAACTATCCTGATTCTGCTGCTCTGCAGCACCTATCTCCTATCCAGTTATTCTGCCGATGCTTTTGGCAAAGTGACCGAGCTGTCTATAATCCTGGGAGGGGCATTTCTTCTCACTGCCGTTTATATCGTATGGTACAAAAAGAGAGGCCTAAATAAACGGCTCCTCTATACACAGACGGTTCTTGACGTCATCCTGGTAAATCTTGCCGTATTTTGGACAGGTGGGAATGAAAGCCCGCTTGCATTTCTATATCCGGTTGCCATTCTCACAGCATGTATTCTTGGCAGTCAAAAGGAGGGCGCTGTCTCAGCCTTCCTGTGCACCATCACCTATGCCGCCATTTTCTGGCTCTGTGAAATACCGGGAGACAAATTAAATGATGCCGTATACAGCTTCTTTATCAACATAGCGGCCTTTAACATCATTGCCTCTTTGGGAATTGTCCTTGCAAAACGTCTTCATTACACAGAAAAAAAGCTGTCAGATACCAAGGTGGATCTGCGCCGTATGGAGGAAATCCATCGCCATCTTGCAGACAGCATCCAGTCAGGTCTGATCACAGTAGATGAAAAAGAAAATATCACCTTCTTTAATCAGGCGGCTATTGAGATCCTCGGACAAAAAATCATTAACGGATACGGGCAGCCGCTGCAAGAACTCTGGCCAACCGGGACACAGTTACTGGAGAATTTCAGGGGCGGAGGTGAAGGAGAACGGCAGGAGGTGAACTATACAGATCCACACGGCTCACCCGGATTCCTCGGTATATCCACTTTTTTGTTAAAAGGTCACCAGGAGCAACACCTTGGATACGGAATAATCTTTCAAGACATTACAGAGATAAAGGCAAGGGAAGAGCGCCTTCAGCGCATGGATCGTCTTGCTGCTCTAGGTGAGATGGCAGCAGGACTTGCCCATGAGATAAGAAATCCCCTGGCATCCCTGTCCGGGGCAGCTCAGTTTCTGGAAGAGTCAGCACTGTTGCAGCCTGAAGAAAGAAGACTGCTGCAAATTATTAGTAAAGAGAGCGACCGTCTGAATGATATTACAAAATCTTTTCTTCTTTATGCCAAACCAGAGGAAAAAAAGATTCAAAACATATCACTATTTGAAGAAATAGAGTCAATTCTGTCCCTGATGAAACAAAGAAAAAAACTCCCGGAAGCTGATGTCAAAACAGATGTCCCTGCTGATCTCCATTTCGAAGTAGACCCATCTCAATTCAAACAGGTCCTTCTGAACCTCTTGCTGAATGCCTATCAGGCCCTGCCGCATGAAGACGGAAGAATATCAATCAAGGGAACTACAAAAGGAGAAGATCACCTGGTTCTTAAAATCTCAGACAACGGAACCGGCATAAGGCATGAGGATCTCTCAAAGGTGTTTAATCCTTTCTTCTCCACCCAGCCGGATGGAACAGGATTAGGTCTGGCAATAATCCATAGGCTCGTTCATGAATGGAATGGTGATATTACGGTAGATTCTGAACAAGGCAAGGGCTCTACCTTTACTCTGCATCTTCCTAAACATATAAAGGGTGTTGAAAACTAAATGGATATGCAGGCCGGCAAGGAGCCAGCCTGCATGTATCCTGTAAACGCTTACAGGTTATTTCCTCCAGACCCACTCGGTCTTGAGGTCTATCTTCTTTTCCTCACCGAAGATCAAAACATTCCAATCATCATCAGTCTTGCCAAAGGGCACATACCACAGTTTGACTTCTACCAAAAGCTCATCTGCAGTGAGTTCCCTGGTCTTTTTACCGTCTTTCTCTACATCAGCATATGGGAACGGTATTTCAAAGACCTTCTTGACCTTCTTCAAAGGCGGTATACAGGTATCTCTGAGTAAACCACACTTTTCATAAGGTCCTCTTCCCATCTCTGCCCCTCTACCAAAGCGCCCGGGGTAAGGCATGAAGATTTCTTGCTTATTATAGACTTGTTTCCCATCCATTGTCTTCGCGGTCACATCCAGGACCAGCCGGTTGGGAGTAGGTCACCCGTCAGGTATGGCATGACCCGTCTTATTGAATATCTCTACATTAATTACACCCAGAGGAATAATGCCTTCGACCTTATTCTTACGCCAGAAGTGGGACATTGCATCCACTTCAACATCAAAGGCCATCTTCATCATGGTCTCATTCCGGTAGGCTTGCATGTCATGGCCCAGACCGGATTTGGCCATATGGCATTCCTGACAGGAATCGTGCCCGCCTTCAGGGATATAGGCAAAGAGGTAGGTGCCATACAAAGTGGCACATTGTGAGGGCTCATCCAGCTCAAAATTTGGTCCCTCACCGTGGCACTGACCACAGAATATGGACTCACTCATGGCCGGAGCCTTTGCCATTTTAGGATAGGCAGGATCGTCGTGCTCTCCGTCTAAAGCGCCGTAAACAGTATCCGGCTGCGGATAGCCATCCTGCCATTTGTGGATAATGGCTACTTTGTTGTGGCACACCATGCATCCGATGTTGAGGCTGGCAATTTTCTCTTCCAATTCATCAATCATGTCATCATCATCATCGGCGTATGCCTTTTGCCAGTCTCTGATGGTCTTGACGATCTCCCGAGCAACATCATCCGTTGCCTCATCCAGTTGAGGCAGGTGGCATTTGGCACAGAACATGAGATGCTCTACTGTTATGTCCTTGTCCTCTTTGACTCCTGAATAGGGGAACAACTTCAGGCCCTTGTCTACGGCAGTAAGTATCGTTGGGGCCGTCCTGAGTGTAACCCCCAAAATTGAAACGGCATGAACGGAATTTTCCCATTGTTCATACGCCTCCTCATGACACTCCTGGCAAGAACTCGAATCATAGCGAGCAGCAAGCTCCGCGATGGTTTTGGCCTTAGGAACCTCCGCAGGCTTTGTGCCACAAAATCCGTAAGAGGACCAGACACAGCTCACCAAAAATAAAAATGTTACAATCCTCAAAACTCCCATAAATACCTCCTTTCTATTATTAACGGATTGGATAAATTATGTAGTAAAATTTGAAATTTCCAGTTTCCACATCGCCATTCAATTCAATAATACACATTTTTCGAAAAGAGTATAAACTGTTCAGGTATTCCAATTATCAATACATAGAGCCTGATAAATAGACAGAGACTATCATAACTCAAAAGAGACGTCAAAAAAAATGTCGGATGGTCTGGATATTTCATATAACCGCAAGCGAGTTTTGTGACGCAGTTCTGAAGGCTCTTTTGAGCCTTCAGAGGGCAAGCTGTGATCGTCTTTTCTCAGCTATGGGTAGTAGAGATTGAGAAGGCAATGGCGCAAATAGTTGCTGGAGTATAAAATTCGAAAAAATGGGAAAGTTCAATAATCCGTGATCGTATAATGCGGATCTGAGCGAAGCCTTGGCGGGCTCAAGCCGCAGGCTGCAGCCCGCTGGGACTTTCGCTCCAGCGGAGTTGTTCGGGTGTACGAATCAGCGCAT
>QNAY01000135.1 GCA_003645605.1 Thermodesulfobacteriota bacterium | reverse complement strand
TTTTACGTCCAGGAATCCCCGGACTATGGTGGATGTAGCCTCTTCTTCATCAAGACCCCGGGCCATGAGGTATTCGATCTCCTCCTGGGCGATTCGGCCTACGGCTGCTTCGTGGGACATATCCACATCCGCCACATGGGCCTCAAGCTCAGGTATGGCGTGAATCACGCCGTGTTCCGCCAATATCAGGCCCTGGCACTCAAGGTGCGCCTTAATGTTAGGGGCAAGGCCGATAAGGTGTCCCCTGGCCACTACCCGGCCGCCGAAAGATATGGTCCTGGATATTATCTCGGACCTGCTTCCAGGGGCCTTAAGTATGACCTTGGCACCAGTATCTATATCTGAGCCCTCATGGGCCACGATGACCGAGTTAAAGCGGGCCGTGGCATTTGGACCGGCAAGAGTGGCTGTTGGAAAGGTCTGAACGGACTTTACCCCCTTAAGGGAAATGTAATTAGAGAGAAAGACGCCGTCCTCCTCTACCATGATACCCGTACGGGGCCTCACGTAGACATTTTCACCCCAGTTATGGACCATGGTAAAGGTGAGCTTTGCCCCTTTTTTGACATAAAATTCAGATATTCCTATATGCAGCCCTGACTTCAGATGGGGATGGGTTGAGCATCCTGTGATGATATGTAGCTCAGAACCCTCTTCTGCTATTACTATATTGTGAACGCGCTGGGCTACATTTTCATTCCGCATGTAAAGGCAGGTCTGAAGTGGATAAATTACCTTTTCACCAGGAAAAGCCCGAATAAAATACCCGTTATCGAGTTTCTGATCAGCTTCCCTGGTAAAAGCATCTTTTTCTGCAGGTACCAGTTTCCACCAATAGTCCTTGAGGCCGTTATATTTTTTGAACGCCTCTGTGATGGGAAGCAGCTCTACGCCCTGTGACTCACAATCACACTTCTGAACACTAGAGTTTGTTTGGATAAAGGTACCTGCCCTGTTCAGACCTGTAAGATCGATTCCGGTCTGCTTAAGTCTTTCAATCTCTTCTTCTTCAAACTCCCCTATATCTTTTGGCCCTTCCATCTCAGAGGCGGGTGTAAAGGTCTCCAGCAGGTCCTCATCACTTCTTAAGTCCTCTGTATCGTAATGGTTTTCTGAATAATTCATATTTTAAAACCCTGATCGAATAAACGGCACTTAGCACACTCTTCATAGCCGTAATTTTTGATCCTCTCAAATATATCAAGAGGGTTCCCTTGGCAATATATCTGCCCGTTCAGCATGACATGTCCCCTGTCGGCATTTACGTAGTTGAGTATAAGCCCTGTGTGGGTAATTATCAGACCGGACTTCCGGCGGTTTTTGCGCGCTTCTTTTTGTAACAACTTGCGGATCATCTGACATATTACATCCAGATTCTCAATATCTACACCGGATTCCGGCTCATCAAGAAGCGATAGATCGGGACCCTGGGCCAAAAGCTGGAGCAGTTCGGATTTCTTTATCTCACCACCGGAAAAACCGAGATTCACTTGCCTTTCAAGGAAATCCTCAAAATTATAAGCAAGAGCTAAGTCGCTCCCGGCATCGCTTTCCTTGCTGTATAAGGCCAACAAGTTCTTAAGCTTTACGCCCCTCAGGGTCGGAGGACGCTGAAAGGACAGCCCGAGGCCGAGTTTAGCCCTTTCGTTAATTGGCAGATGCGTAATATCCTCTCCCTTGAAGAGTATGCGACCGTGCTTGACCTTGTAACCGGAAAAACCCATCAAGGTCACGAGCAACGTTGTTTTACCCGAACCGTTTTTACCAAACAGGCAGTGTGTCTCGCCCGGTCCTATCCGGAGGTTGATCCCCTGGAGGATCTCCTTGCCCTGTACTTCTACCCAAAGGTCTTCTATCTGTAGCATAAAACGCCTGACCTCCTCAGTAATTATTCACTCATTCCCTGCCTGCCGGTCAAGGAATGTGAACGGTTAAGTCAAAAAAAAGAATGTAAGAGATATGCCATGGATTTACAAGAAGCTCTACCTGATAATTTTGTAACCGTTCACGGGTTCAGGGTTCACCTTGTTAAATTTCCCAAAGGGAACCCTATTTAACAGGGTGAACCGTTCAGGGTTACCTCTCTTCCGTTGATCTCGCGAGTTAGGTCTCGGGCCAAGTGCAATGCCCCAATATCCTCAAATTTAGGAGGGGATGACATATGCTCTCCTCGTTTTATTCTCATGCCTTCTCCATTCCCGCCTGCCTCGCAAGCTTGGCGAGTGGGCAGGAAAAACTCACGAATCAAGAGTTCAGATTTTCGTTAAACCCTAAACCTTTGAACCCTGAACCCTGAACATCTGAACCCGTGAACGGTTAGATAATTTCTGATTGACCAGCCACCGGCTGGAAATGTCAGGCTCATTGAAAGCGGGAGGAGTCGCAACTCGGTTCGCCACTCAGACCGCCGGGAATCGGCCCTGTTGATGAACCAGAGCTAAAGCTCGACAGCATCTTCTGCACTTCCTCCGATCCGCACTCAGGACAATGAATCCCCTTAATATCCCTGGATGAAAGCACAAGACTTTCAAAAATCTTGTTGCACTTCTTGCATGTATATTCATAAATTGGCATAAGGAATTTGACCTCCACATTTTTTAAGCCGACACTGGCAAACAATTCATATGTAAGTTAATTTACAAAAGCAGGCTGTCAAGGAAGACTGCCAAAAGAGAGTATTTATTCACTCCTTGCCAAGGAGTGTGAGTAAGCGTTCACAGGGCACCGCATCTGCTTTGTTGTCGGGCACTTGAAGTACAGGAAGTACGTCTGCGTACCCGTACGCCTCGCATCTGCAGCACCCTGTAAACGCTCACAGTTCAGTGGGTTGCGGTAAAACGGGCATTGTAATCCCGTGAACGGTTACAGGTGTGAATATTAACGTGAGAGGAGATTAATCTTGGATAATAAGGATCAACTTCGGGAAATCTTGTCTTCCGAAACCATTGAGGCGCGGGTACATGAGATGGGAAAGCAAATCTCCAAGGATTACCATGGACGTCCTATGGTGCTCATCGGAATTCTTAACGGGGCCTTTATTTTCATGGCGGATCTTATCCGACATATAAAGAATCCCCTGAAGATTGACTTCGTGCGCCTGGCCAGTTACGGCTCTCAGGCAGAGTCATCGGGCCGGATAAGCTTTACCAAGGACATAGAACTTGACATTAAGAACAAGGACGTTCTGGTTGTGGAGGACATAGTAGATACAGGTTATACACTCAAATATCTGAAAGAGGTGCTGAGACTGCACAATCCGGCTTCTGTCAAAATTTGCTGTCTGATTGACAAAAAGGAGCGAAGAGAAGTGCCGATAGAAGTAGATTACGTTGGGTTCGATATCCCTCGTGGGTTCCTGGTGGGCTACGGACTGGATTTTGATGAGAATTACCGCAGTTTACCCGCAGTGTACCACCTTAATCCAGGTTATAAGCCAGGGGGATTCACCCCGTCGGACAGGTGAGTTGTCTATGAGAGGGTGGTAAAATGACAAGATTCTTTTTTTGTTTATTTTTTTCGATTGTCCTTTTAACCGGATGCGGAGAAATAACAGAGTAAAAGGCAATGGAACAGAAGATTGAGAAGACAACCGGGGCAAAAGCTGATGCGGATCTTTCAAAGAAGGGAATGAAGATCACCGCTATAATGGACCCCGATTTTCGAACCAGTGGTTAAGCTACTTTTTGTGTGATATTTTTTGATCAAAAAAGGAGGTCAGATGAGAAAAAAATATCCAGGAAATTTTAAGGCAAAAGTAGCGGTAGCGGCAATTAAATCAGAGGACACCATTGCTGAATTATCGTCGAAGTTCGAGGTCCATAGGGCTCAAATCATGCGCTGGAAAAAGGAAGCCCTGGCGGCTTTGCCCAATGCTTTTTCTGCCGGAAAGGACAAAAAAAACAAGATCAGAAAAAGTTGGTTGAAGAATTATATAAACAAATTGGACAACTAAAAGTCGAAAATGACTGGTTAAAAAAAATCTTAATATCATCGGCGGCTGATAGACGCAGGCTGATAGACAAAACTTTTGAGGCTATCAGCGTAACCAGACAGTGCAAGCTGCTGGCCGTTTCAAAGGGAGCCTTGTATTATGAGCTGGTGGGGATTGATCTGGGCAGTCTTCAACTGATGGACCTGCTTGACCGACAATTTACGAAGAGACCGTTTTACAGTAGCCGTCGCCTGACGGCTTGGCTCAATCGCCAAGGCTATGGTGTCAATCGGAAGCGTGTTCAACGGCTAATGCGGCTAATGGGCTTGGAGGCAATTTATCCAAAACCGAATTTGAGCAAGAGACGCCAAGACCATGAGGTCTTTCCCTATTTGCTAAAGGGCATCAAGATTAAACAGCCCAATTATGTTTGGAGTACTGATATCACGTACATCCGTGTTGGGCGAGGCTTTGTTTATCTGACAGCCGTTATAGACTGGTTCAGTCGATATGTACTTTCCTGGAAATTGAGCAACACTCTTGAACCTGATTTTTGTGTTGAAGCGCTCAACGAAGCCTTGGCGCTGTCTCGACCATTCATATTCAATACGGACCAGGGGAGTCAATATACGTCCATACAATTTATAAAATCCTTGCAAGACTGCGGAATCAAGATCAGCAGGGATTCAAAAGGCAGAGCTCTGGATAATATATTCGTGGAAAGATTGTGGCGCACAGTAAAATACGAAGAGGTTTATATCAAGGAGTATCGGACTGCCGGGGATGCTCATGCATCGCTCAAGGAATATTTTTTTGTTCTATAACAACAAAAGGTTACATCAGTCCCTCGATTATTTTACACCGGCTGAGGTACACTTTAGAGAGGACCGTTAATAATAAGGAATTCTGTCTTATTATAATGGGGGCCAGCCCCCAAACCCCCGGGGTTTACCGCTTTATTAGGCCAAAGTATGAATAATAAAAGAAGGACCGTGCAATTTACACGGCCCCATACTTCGGCCACCTGCTTCGGCGCTCGAGTTGCTTCCCAGCATTGCCCTATCCTCCGAGCAGGCAGGAGCACTTTATCAAAATGTA
>QNAY01000134.1 GCA_003645605.1 Thermodesulfobacteriota bacterium | reverse complement strand
ATACTGTCAAGTTGCTGATATTCTTTTCGTGTTTTCGGTATTTCGTGCTTTCGTGATAATTCTTTTCTTTTTCGTGTGTTGCACAATCTAACGTGTAACCGCACAAGTCGAAACTTTTCAACGATACTATTGGTGACTATGCTGTTAATTGCTATGATAAGGTACTATATTGCAGCCAACATGACTATAGAATCGCCCTTGTATCAGGAATGCAAGTGCCTGTGAGGAGTTCTGTATGGAAACAGAAAAGGCAGCTGAGACTCTGACAAAAGAGCTTGAACAACTACTGCGGAACAAAATGGGGCCGGTTTTTGAGCGTTACGGCCTGGATATCAAGGACCTGCTTACTCCCCTTAAATGGAAACCGGTTGTCCTTATAATCGGCAACTACTCATCCGGGAAATCGACCTTTATCAACGAAATCCTGGGAAGCCAGATCCAGCGCACTGGTCAGGCGCCTACTGATGACAGCTTTACCATCCTGGCCGCACCAGAGCCCAACGAACCGGAGGGAGAAATACCCGGCGGCACAGTAGTAAATAATGAGCGTCTCCCTTTTGCTCCTCTGAGGCACTTTGGTGAAAGTCTTCAAGCCCATATGCGTTTAAAAAGGGTGACAAATACTCCCATACTCCAGGATTTTGCCATCATAGATACCCCTGGAATGCTGGATTCGGTCACAGAAAAGGATAGGGGCTATGACTACCTTGGTGTAGTGGGAGAACTGGCAAAGCTGGCAGACCTCATCATCCTGATGTTCGATCCTCATAAGGCAGGAACAATAAAGGAAACTTATCAGGCCATCCGGAGTACTCTCCCCGGCTCTACAGGAGAAGACAGGGTCATTTATGTATTGAATCGAATTGACGAATGCGAAAACGTGTCCGACCTTTTGAGGTCTTATGGGACCTTGTGCTGGAACCTTTCACAGATGACAGGCAGAAAGGATATACCAAGGATATATCTTACCTATGCGCCTCAGGAAGGCAAAGCGCCTCCCTCGGGCTTTGAAACATGGATGAATGAACGGGAAGAACTCAAACAGACCATAAGCTCAGCGCCAAAAATGAGACTAAACCACATACTCCAGGAAGTGGATCGAGTCGTAAGGGAACTTGGCCTGGAAATAGAAGCCATGGTCGCTTTCCAGAAACGATTCATTCATAAATTCAAGGGGGTCCTCCGCACATGGGGTATGGCCGCCATACTGGCCTTCTTTTTTGGAGATCTGGTTATGAATCTTTTAACCGGTTATCCGGATACCCCGCTTGCAGGGGCACTGCTGGTGGGAAATATGAGTTTTGAACATTTTCTTTGGCCGATTGTGTGGGCCATGCTGGTCGTGGCATTAGCTTCACTGTATGTTCAACGGATACTTTTCCCTAAATTTACAAAAAATACTCTAAAAGACCTTGATAACTTGATCCCCCTGGAAACCGCCTACAAAAAGGATCTTTGGAACAGGGTTAAATACAGGATACATAAACTCATAGAGGACCAGGCCAGAAGGCAGGTATTGATTACACATGGCCGATACCTTGGGAAGATAAAGCACTTTCTTGATAAAGACCTGAGTCGTTTTTTTAAACGCATTTAGTATCTTGCCTTTTAGAAAAATTTTGGGTTTTATAGTATCTTGAAAAAATTGTAACCGTTCACGGGATTACAACGTCCGTTTTACCGTATATCGAACTGTAAACGTTTACAGGGTGTTGCAGATGCGAGGCGACGGGTACGCAGACGTACTTCCTGTACTTCAAGTGCCCGACAACAAAGCAGATGTGGTGCCCTGTGAACGCTTACAAAAAATCTTAAAATGGAGGCCTTATGTCCGGT
Source organism: Thermodesulfobacteriota bacterium (assembly GCA_003645605.1). Taxonomy (GTDB): domain Bacteria; phylum Desulfobacterota; class Dissulfuribacteria; order Dissulfuribacterales; family UBA3076; genus UBA3076. The sequence goes on along the minus strand of QNAY01000134.1, from coordinate 3,215 downwards.
CATTCAAAGTGGAGCACAATAAAACATAAAAAAGCGGCATTGGACGCCAAGCGTGGTAAAGCTTTCTCCAAGATCATAAAGGAAGTAACTGTAGCCGCCCGTATAGGTGGTGGAGACCTTGCAGCCAACCCAAGACTGAGAACTGCTATAGCGGCTGCAAAGGCCGAAAATATGCCCAAGGACAATATAGAGCGGGCAATAAAGAAGGGTACCGGCGAACTTGAGGGGATAAATTACGAGGAAGTCACATATGAGGGTTACGGCCCGGGAGGAGTGGCAATACTGGTTGAAACTATTTCAGACAACCGTCAGCGCACAGTAGCGGATGTGCGGCATCTCTTTGCTAAGAGGGGCGGAAACCTTGGAGAGCCGGGAAGCGTGGCATGGATATTTGAGAAAAAAGGGCTCATATTGGTTGAGAAGGACAAGGCTGATGAAGAAACCCTTATGACTATAGCCCTTGAAGCAAATGCCGAAGATATACAAGAGCAGGAATCCGAATGGGAGGTATACACCGCCCCTGAAGCCTTTGAAGACGTAAAGTCCGCCTTGGAGGCCAACAACATCCCTGTACTGTCCGCCGAAATCACTATGTTACCCGGCAACACGGTCAGTATCGAGGACGAAAAGCAGGCAGGCCAACTCCTGATACTTATGGATGGCTTTGAAGAAAACAGCGATGTCCAGAACGTTTACGCCAACTTTGATATTCCTGATGAAATCCTTGAAAAGGTCAGCTAGGGATGCCAGGGGAGATCATCCTGGGTATTGACCCAGGATCGCGGGCTACGGGTTATGGAATTGTGTCATGGGAGGATAACAGGCTCCAATTCGTCAATGCAGGTATCATCCGTCCGCACACGAAACTCACCTTTGCAGAGCGGCTCGAAAGACTCTATTCAGGTCTAAATGAAGTAATAGGCCGGCACAATCCAACAGTTTCAGCAGTAGAAGGCGTCTTTCATTCAGTCAACGCAAGGGCTGCTTTACTACTTGGTCATGCCAGGGGAGCGGTAATTCTGGCGGCAGTCCATGGAGGTCTCCCTGTATTCGAGTACTCGCCCATGACGGTTAAACAGGCAGTGGTTGGCTACGGAAGGGCGGAAAAGGCCCAGGTGCAACACATGGTCAGGATACTTCTCAACCTGTCAAAAAAACCCGCTCAGGATGCCGCAGATGCCTTGGCTGTGGCTATATGCCATGCCCACTCTTCGGGCAGCCGGGGCCAATACCCGATTCCACGAAAAGGAAAGGCTGAATGATCGGCTATATCAGGGGCGAAAAACAGGGTCAATGGGACCGGGGTGTTATAGTTGATGTGAATGGGATCGGCTATGAAATTCAGATGCCCTCTTCATCCCTGACCAAACTGCCTTCCTCCGGTAATGAACTGACAGTCTTTACACACCTTGTGTGGAAGGACGACACGCTTTCACTCTATGGATTTGAAACAATTGAAGCCAGGGACATGTTCAGGCTGTTACTGGGAGTTTCAGGAGTAGGCCCCAGAGTGGCGCTGAATATCTTGTCAATGCTCTCTGCTGAAGAACTCCTGCAGATACTGGCCATGGAAGAGAAAAAAAGACTCCGGGCCATCCAGGGTATAGGCGAAAAGACAGCGGCAAGACTGTGTATTGATCTAAAGGAAAAGGCCAAGGCCATACTGACGCAGAGACAGTGGGACATGGAATCATCCCCGCATATTGAGCAACCGGGCAAGGGAGATCTGTGGGATGACGCGCTCTCAGCGCTCACTCATCTTGGTTATGGTTCATCTGAGACCAAGGCCGCTCTTGCCAGGGCTTTTGCCTCTGCCGGTGAAAGTGCAAGCCTTGAAAATCTGGTAAAAAAAGCCCTGCAGGGTCTGGCAAAAAGTCGTACAAAATAGGCATGACAGCAGAAAACATCACAAACAGACCGAGTGACACGAATCTGAGTCCTGAACCATTGCAGGAAGACAAATCTTTCGAGCCGGGGATAAGGCCGAAGACCCTTTCTGAATACATAGGTCAACAGGAGGTCAAGACCAGCCTGGATGTATTTATTACCGCAGCAAGAAAAAGAGGCGAGGCCCTTGACCATGTGTTGATCCACGGGCAGCCCGGCCTTGGCAAGACTACCCTTGCTCACATAATTGCAACAGAGCTTGGGGTGAACTTCAGATCCACATCCGGTCCTGTGATAGAAAAGCCGGGAGATCTGGCTGCCATACTGACCAACTTACAGCAGGGAGACGTGCTGTTCATTGATGAAATCCACCGGCTGAGTCCCGTAGTGGAGGAAATACTCTACCCTGCAATGGAGGACTTCCAACTGGATCTGATAATCGGGCAAGGCCCAAGTGCCAGGACCATCAAGATCGAGATTCCGCATTTTACTCTGGTTGGGGCAACCACCAGAGCCGGACTGCTCTCTCCGCCCCTCAGGGATCGCTTCGGCGTGGTGTTGAGGGTGAACTTTTATCAGGATGATGAGCTATGCACAATTGTTAACCGGTCTGCCAGGCTCATGGTTATTGAAATTGACCAACCGGGTGCCATGGAAATCGCAAAGAGGTCAAGAGGCACTCCCAGAATAGCAAACAGGCTCTTAAGAAGGGTCCGGGACTATGCAGAAGTCAGGGCAGACGGAAGCATATCCCGTCAGATAGCAGACAAGGCCCTGCGCTTGCTGGAAGTTGACCATCAGGGTCTTGACCGCATGGACTGCGAAATTCTCGCTGCTATCATAGACAAGTTCAAAGGCGGGCCGGTCGGGCTTGATACCCTCGCCACATCCGTTGGAGAAGAAAAAGGTACATTGGAAGATGTCTATGAACCCTTTTTAATACAAAGAGGTTACATGCACAGGACCTCCAGAGGCAGGATTGCAACAGATATTGCCTATGAGCATTTGGATCGTAAGAGAAGGTGATAGAAAAACCGTTCTGGGTTCAAAGGTTCAAAGGTTTAAAGGAACAAGGAAAATATGAACATCGAACATCGAACGTCCAACATCGAATTTTGAATGAGAAAAAATGAAGAAACAGACTTATGACCTGGGGGAAAAGCTACTAATTATTGCAGGAGACGGTATATCAGTATACTTCAGCCTAAATAGTGTCTGAACGAAAACCCCTCTTTTTGTCATTTCGACCGTAGGGAGAAATCTTTAATGCCTGTATTTTCAGTACGATAAGATTTCTCGCTTTGCTCGAAATGACAGTTTTGGTTAGT
>QNAY01000133.1 GCA_003645605.1 Thermodesulfobacteriota bacterium | reverse complement strand
TCCTCCTATTGTGCCGCTGGAGCTTGAGCTGCCCGGATTGGCGGAAAAGATCTTTCTTGCCGTCCATGCCGGGCTCCCTGAACAGTAATCATAGGTAATCTTGTATATGTTCCCATAAATATCAATCGCATAAATGGCTTGCAGGATATTTGCTGCGTGTTGCAGATGACCGTTTGTATCCTTATAATGCAATATACTTGTTACAATGGATGGTGATGCAGGAAAACAATATTTCATATCCGCCAGGGTTTGGACCAAGCCTGCGGTATTATCGGTGGCACCATAGGTCGCTGAAAATGGAAGTATGTCCTGAAGGCCGGCAAGGGGGTTGTCAATATCTACGACAAATACGCCTCGTCCATGTTCATTTTGATCAGGATTATATATGTCGTACTGGCCATTGCCATTGAGGTCCTGGTCGCTATTGTTGCTCTTCCATTCTTTTTGATCAATGCTTCCACTGCTGAAAGGGGAACCACTGTTGTCTTCATCGTCAAAGGGTTCCGGATAGTCATCTTCTTCTTCGTCGTAGCCACCGGTAAAGATAAGGACATCTTTGAAATTTTCCACCCCGATCTGAATCCTGGCTACTTTCGCCTCGGACCAGCTTTGCATGATTTCAGAATTTGAATAGTTCCATGCAATGGTCCAGTTGGCAGAATTGTTGTCTGAAATATCAAGACACCAATATTTGCGGCCTCCGCGTCTTTCTCCAAAGATCAGATACTTTGGCTGTTTATTTCTCCGGTAAAGGGTTATATGGCCATCAACCGAGTCAAAGAAATCATTTGCTGCTATTTTATCAAGTTTTCCCAACAGATCTCCAGGGACAAAGGCAAAGACTTCCTGCCCGTCGGCGTCATCAAAAATATGCAGCATACCGTCATTAGCGCCTACTGCAATATACCTTTTCTGAAGTATGGCCAGATCATTTGGATCATAGTAGTCAATTACCACCGGCCTTGAGTGAATAATAGCTCCAAGTGCCCATTCCCTTGCCCCTACAGGATCTCCCGTAATGGCATCAGCGTCATATGTATAGCCATAAATGAAATTAACAATTTTGTCTCTCTTAGTATTGTCTGCCGTGGTATTTCCACTATCTATGCCCAAGTCGGAAGGGGTGATATTATTTCTGGTAAAATCCGTTAAATTACCACTTTTGCAGGTATAGATGGAACGTTCATAATAATTCGCGCCAAGAAAATCTGCAGCAACCCTTTCCGTAAGGACTTCGCCGGCTCCGTCTTCCTGGGCATCGGCTGCTCCATAGCTGTCGATGTCATTGGCATCATTATCATCGGCCCAGATAGCTGCTGTATTGTCAAAAAAAGCGCCTGAGCTGTCTATGGCGGTATTGTTGGCACCATCGTAAATCATCCACATGTCAGGCCGGGCATTGCTTCCATCCCCAAAACGGAACTTTTTTAAATTTCCAACCCAATAGCTGCTGTCCTTTGGCATGAACAAACCCATGTAAAGATCGTCACCACTTTGAATTTTATTGGCGGCATCCACGGAAACAACAGGTGCCGTGAAGGATACTGCTTCTGACATCAAGAGAGCAAGTGAGTAAAAAGCAGCTACAAGCTGCCCCTTGTTATAGGCGGTAATATATTCTCCACCCGATTCTCCGGCAGCATCCTGCAGGAGAGGATGCTTTGCTCCAAAAGCTATATGATGTGTTATGACGTTTACATAGGAGCTTTCCGGATCTGAAACTACAGACTTGTCAATCCAGCTATGAGTGTACATCCAGTGGGCTACATCGTCATAATAATCTCCTGGCGGACTGGAATACTGATATGGGTCCTCTGTCCAGCCGTCACCGTCGGCATCTGTGAAAGTCCCAGCGCCGGATATTCTTGACCAGTCATCGTCACCTGAAGGGAACCCGTCTGTCATGGCTATGGTGTAATTCTTCCTGCAAAGAAGGTTATCCAGGGAATGCCGATGACCGTAATATCCATCCTCAAAAATGTCCTGTAATGCCTCTCCAAGAGGCGTGCCATACATTGGGTCTACATTTGCTATATGTTGCTGGATTGCGGCCCTGTTGGCGTCATCATTAACAGTCGGGTTCAACGGCACCCGGATTTTTGCACCATTTGCAGTCGTTCCATTGTAGTTGAAGCTGGCAAAGCCCCAGTTCATTTTTCCGCAAAATTCATCAACCACATAGCTTATAGCGTCCTTGGCAACATCAAGACGGTTCTGCATGAGATAGGAATCTGCGTGGTAAGTTACACGGATTTTATCAATTTCGTAACCTTTATTATGACGATAGGTGTCGGAATGCAATTTAATAATTACAGTGTCTCCTGGTACAGTTACTGACCATCCATCTCCAACCGCAGGATTGTTGTCATTGTCATATTTGGCAAGCAGATTGCCAGCGCTGTCGTAAAGCGCCACGTAATCGTAATTGAAACTTGAGGATTGTCCGTCGTTTTCCACATCAAATATGGAAAAATGGATTTGGATTTGAGATGCGCCAGGGTGAGTAATGGTGCGTGCGGTATCGCTTTCATCCAGATTGTTGACATAGGTGACATCTCCTGCAGATGACCAGCAATAAGGATCGCTAACAGGACAGGAGCCCGCGCCGGCTGGGTGGTCGTAATGCGGATCTCCGTTTGCTGGATCAGGATATTTAAGGCTATATGCTTGCTGAGACCAGCTTGCAGTGCCAATGGGAAACAATTCAAACTTCCATGCCGGATCACCTGTGCCTGCACCCTGCGGATCTGGATTGTTAGTATTGTAATGAAGATTATACATTGCCTGCATATTGACCCAGTTACCTGTCAGAAAAAAGTATATGTCACTGTCCCCATCCTCTGCGATATTCAAATTGCCAGGAGATACCCCTTTATAGCCGCTGAAATAATAGCCTGGAGCATTAAGCAGGCCTCCAAAGCCATTATCTACGCGCGTTCCATCATAAAGGCTGGCAAAATCATTTAGTTTGATATTGAGGCCCAGGGGGAGCTGTTGGCCATCCAGAAGGATATATCCACCGGAGTCAACCGTTATCCTGGGGCAATCACTCCCGGAGCAGGTGTAGTTACTATCAATTACAGTTCCGTTCACATCTGTAATATCGCCGCTTTCATTTAACCACGTGTGGGTATCTACAAGGTCATCTGAATACCATAGATAATTCGGATCGGCAGCATCACCCGTAAAGGCGACCTGCTGGCCATCCACTGTTGCAATAGTTACACCTATGCGTCCTTTCCAAAGAAAAATCTTGTGGCGCTCTCGGTGATTTTCATAAAAACAGTCACCATGACCATAAACATCGTTTACAGTATCATATATATAATCATTATAACTTCCTGAATCATTCAGAGTAAATAGGTAATCAAACATTGCACCATAGTCTATTGTATGCTCGTATACTCCGAAATCCATGCTGCCGGAATTATCCATCAAGATGTAACAGTTTGGCTCGACATTCAGAGAGTATATATCAGTATCTTTAGCCAGAGCCGGAGAAAATATCGTAGTGATAAGTACTGCAGACAGCATCATCGTTTTAATATTTAACTGCCTTGATATATTCATCTTAAGACCTCCATTAAACATAAATCATGAGAGAATAGTAAACGGCTAAAAATGTCAGTTAGACGGCTGCCTTGGGACCAACCTTAACTCCGCCTATTTCAATTTCAGTGTTTCTTGCCCCATTTATTTTGAATTTATATGCGGAAAAGCTGTCAGCATCGTAGCCCTTGGGAGGAACGTCCGGATACATGTATGTCACAAGGTAGCTGTAATCAGCCCTGTTATCAGATGCAGCTATGCTACGCAAGAGATTTTGATGAGGCCATTCTTCAGGTTTGGTAGCGTCAACGGCTGACAGTGTACTCAAGTTTCCAAGAACAGTGGCATCCATGTCATCGCCTGGATCATAATCATCATCTGACGGGTTTGGCCCAAGCTTTAGGTTAAAATTGGATGGATCGGTAATTGCGTAATAAGGATTTGAAGCGAAGCCTATGGCTGATGCTTCCAGATATGTGCCACCTTCTGCTATATTAAAATTCTCCTGATATCTTTGTTCGTTTCCCGATATACCGATTTCTATGTCACTGGTATTGAGGGCCCACATCCCCATAAGGCTCAGTAAAACCAGAACCATCAGGCTTAGAATCAGCGTAAAACCTTCTTCATTTTTAATATGTTCCATGGATATTCCTCATATTTGTTTCAGTTTATAAGGAAATGTTGTTATATTTTACAGTTGTCATTATTGCGGATTTGCTGCCCATTTGGGATTGCCAGTAAACAAACAGCCTTATAACCTTTGATGCTACTTCCCCTGATGGCATGATGTTATCAGCTACGTTCCAGAAAACCTGATATTGCCTGCCGGTTGCATCGACAAGATTACCGTTGTCAAGCTGGTATGTCAGGCCGATTGTTCCATTAAATCGATGATCTGCAGAGGCAGGAGAAGCGGGGGCACCAGCAATAGCTCGGCCGTCATCAAGACCAGCAATTCCATCTGTATCGTTATCTTCGAGCAGGGCATCATCAAATGACATTAGCCTGAACTCTTCAAGGAATGACACTGTTATGCTGTTGGCACTGCTGCGCCATGCAGCGTCGCTGTTACCCGCAATCGCATGGATCTGCATCTTGCCCACTGCAAGTATTCCAATGGCAAATACAGTTATAGCTATCATTATCTCTATCAGGCTAAAGCCCTTTTCGTCACTTTTATTCATGTCGATCATAGAGTCCCATGTTTCTGCATTTTACGGTTGTGCTCAAGAGGCGACGGCGGAAGCCATCATTATATGGTCCCCATTGGCCTCCTGAGGGTGTGGTATAGTTTTTTGAATTGCTGAACCTGGGATCTTCATGCCCAGCTCTTGCCAATATTGTTATCTGAACGGATCTAATGTCGTTGGGATTAGCAGGTGTGAGAGTTTTAGTCGCACCTTTAAGAGTATAGTAGAATTCCAGGTTATCGATATTTTCAGCGGCGGCCCGCTTTTTTGCACCAACCCTTCTTCCTATATCAGTATCATTATCACCATAAGCATCATAAAGATCATATT
>QNAY01000132.1 GCA_003645605.1 Thermodesulfobacteriota bacterium | reverse complement strand
CAGGTTGCCACGGTGCATCGGCCGGTTTGGCCCTGAAGATGCGCTCATGTGGCGGGGTACCCCTTTCCAGACAATCTGCAAGCCACGGAAGTATTATCTCTCCCTCCCCGACCACGCCGTAGTCTGCCTGAAAAAGCTCCATAATGGCCTCCGGCATGATGGAAAAGGCCGGTCCGCCCAGCACAACGGGGGCGCGGCAGAGACGGCGAATCAGGGCCATAGTCTCCTGGGTCTTGGGAATAAAATTGTCCGGTGCAGTGCTGTCAACTGTATCGAGGTTGCGAATGGAGAGGGCAACCAGATCAGGCGGTGATGCCGAAAGCCGGCGGGCCAGGGCCTTGAGACCCCCATGGGCCAGCAGGTCGAACTGGTATGGCCGGTGGCCCGCGGCCTCTAAAGCCCCTGCAAGATGGGCAATGCCTAAAGGATAGACCGGGTAGGGGGTAGTCACCTGGTTGTCGGCGACCAGGAGACAGTCAAGGCCCACGGACTTCACCTTTGACAGGGACGGATGTGCGGCGATCAGGGGAGAGCTTTAAGGATTCATAGGTGCCATCTGCCAGCTCTTTTCGGATCACCTTTTGGAACAGACAGGCCATGCGCAGGGACTGCGGCATATCCTGGAAGAATGCCCGCCATGCATAGTGATACATCTCCTGAAGCTTATCCGGGCTCATGTGCTTGGGCCGGAAGCAGACCTCTGCCGTGGTATAGCGCTTCCAGTCGCGGTGGAGGATTCGGCCATCCCGCTCAAACAGCGCAGTGATCGGAGTATGTGGAAAGGGCGTCAAGATGCTGAATTCCGCCATATCCACATTGATCTCCAGGAGGAAGTCCACCAGACGTTTGATATAGTCTTCATCCTGGTTATCCGTACCCAGCAGGACTGCCGCCTCCACGCCAATGCCGTGATCCTTCAGCCGCCGGACACGGTTGCGAATTACATCAGAGGTGTCAAAGACGGCCTGATATACATACCAGCAGCCCGCCTCTGCTGCTTTAGCGATTACATACTCCTCGTCCAGAATAGGATGGCTGATCCACTTTTTCTTTAAAGGCTTCAAGGCGGCAAAGAGATCCAGGACCCATTTCCTATCCTGTGCAAGAGAGTTGTCCACCAGAAATAACCGGTTGTTGTCAATCTCATTTATTTCTTTCACTACCGTATCAAAGGGGCGAGGGCGGAATTGCCTGCCTCCGAGATATGCTGTGGAACATGGAAAACAGTTAAACCTGCATCCTCTGGATGCATGGACCAGATCCACCATCCGTACACCCCGATACGTATAACGCTCCCGGTTGAGAATTTCCCGTCTGGCCGGACCTACACTCTCAATTGGAGGGTGATCGAGGAAATAGTCATAGACTGGTTTCAGACGCCCTTTTTCCCAGTCGGCAAGGACTTTGGCAAGACGTCCATCTTCAACTTCTCCCAGAAAAAGACTGTCTACATGTTCAGCAACCTCTTCAGCATGAAGCATGGCGCCAATACCGCCCGCGATAACCCGGACGCCTCTTTGCCGGTATCTGTCAGCGATCTCAAATCCTCTGGGCAATTGACAGGTCAGCATCATGGACAAAAGCACCAGATCTGTCCCGGCCTCCAGGTCCAGATGATCCACGTTTTCATCTATAAAACATATATTATACTCTTCCGGTATGCTGGCAGCCAGGCATACCGGCCCATGCGGGGGCAGATGAAACTCCGTCTGCTCCGGCAGTTTGGGCCAATATGGATAGATAAGGGTCAAATGCGGCATTTCCCATTCACAATATGGAATTCTGCAACAGGTGCTTTTTCTTCAGCATAAGAAGGAGGAATATCCAGCCAGCCTGCCACCATGGCAGAGATTTCCGGATGGTTGGATAACCAGAGAATAGCTTCTTGTTCGACCTTTTTCATAAGGTCGTGCTCGGCAAAAATCGAATAGACAGGACCTGTCAGCCTAAAATGGCCAGCGGCTTCAGCAATCGCGATGTTTGGCAGGGTGTAACTGAAAACGGTGGGGCTTGCCAGATCCGGGCCTTGGCCCAGTGTTTCACAAAAGGCAAGGTCAGTTATTAATGATCCCCACCTGGTCACGGAAATAAGACCCACGATATTGGCACTGTGTATCTTATCGGTCTGTCCATCCAAGAGATCAGAAGCGCGAAGAGTACGTCCAACCGCTACTACAGCCATACGGCTCAGCAGGTCCATACGCCCCCACCTGCGGGGTATAGTTCCCAAAATGGCACGAATTTCTCGTCCGGGTAGTTCCTGGCCAAGACATGCCTGAGTTAATGGGCCAAGCATGTGTTTTATTACCTCTTTTTGGCTAAAATGTTATGCCTAACAAGAATCTGCTGGAATTTAATGGATCATTTGGTGTCTTAGTGCCGCCGTTCGATATGTGCTGGAAACGGTATTCAATGTTAAATTGATAATTTTTGTTCGTCTTGAACCGTATACCTATTCCTGCCTGGTAGTTCCCATTTAATTCGGATCCAAGACCCGGAATATCCGCACTCGTATAGAGGGGACCACCACCTGCAAAGGCATATGGGATAATCCGATTCAGCCCCGTAAATGTCCAGCCGGCAAGAAAGTTTATCCCCACCATGGGAGCCACATCCGGATCCACCACAAGGGTCAGCGGAGTCTCTATCATGAGCGAATGTCGGCCTTGATACCAGGAGCTACCCATCGTCTTTGTGAGAAAGCGTTCGTATCTTGGTATAAAATCAACTGATTGAACCTGCACCTTTGTTTTGCCAAGCCCGCAATGAGTAATTCCATAGCCGCCAAGAAAGGACCAGCGGTTTTCCACCTTATCAGAGACACTGGGGATACCTTCTTCAGCATGTACTCCCATTGAGACAACAAACATAAATATCATGATTGAAAAATTTTGAATCAGGAATCTGTTTCTCATAAAACTAATCATCGTGTCCAAACCAACACATGGGATCTTCGGCCAGATAATCGCCGGTGATCTGATAGGCATTCCCCCTGCAACCGTAGCATCTATACTTCAGCTCACATCTACCGCAACGCCCCTTTATCAATTTCCGTATATTTCTGAGTTCCTGGATAACCGGGCTCTTGTTTAAGATATGCTCCAGTGTATCTTCACGGACATTTCCTGCAGACAGGCTTACTCCAGGGCAGGGATGGATGTCTCCATTGGCGATCACAGTACATGAGTACTCATGCCTGGCGCAGTGAGAGGCTGCCAATGGTGGATGGGGAATCCACTTGTTGCCGAACTCCTCGGCATCAATCCTTGCAAGGGTCTCAAACAGGGTCCTGGTTTTTTGAATCGGTACCTCCAGGTCAGAATGCTCTTTGGCCCTGCCTTGCCAGGTCATGATCTCTACATAGGGGATGATTCCCTGCTTCCTGGCCCATCGCCACAATTGAGGAAGTTCTTCATAGTTCTGGCGGCATATGATGGTTTCCACTCCAAGTATGTGTTCTTTATCCGGGTAACCAACAGCCCTTAAGGCTTCAATGCCCTGCTCTATAGCCTGAAATGTTCCGGCATGTCCGGCCAGAAAGTCCTGGATCTCAAGACGTCTGCTGTTCATCTTAACGACAACGGCAACACCCCTGTCATAAAGGGCCCTGGCTTTGGACGGCGTTATCAGCGTCCCGCTAGTGAAGAGGTCTGCTTTTACGCCTTTGGACAGTATGTAATCTATGACATCTATCAGATAGGGATAGAGCAAGGGTTCGCCGCCGCCCAGTATGATTATCTTGCGTGCTCCAAGGGCTACGGCCTGGTCCACTACGTCCAGTATTTCAGAAAGTGAGAGTTCATTTTCCATAGGTAAGCCGGATGACGCATAACAGTATATACAGCGCAGATTGCACGCCCTCGACAGCTCAAGCTCCAGGGACAGGAGTCCCTTTCCGGCACGGGCCTCGGCAATCTCTTCTTGAGAGAACTCGAGCCCCCAATGTTTTTCAAAAAAGCTCATGGTTTATTATTATTCCTAAAGTCAAAAAAACGTTTCAGCTTCCGTCCGCCTGCCTTTTCCATAGTGCTTAGCACTTCTTGCCTGGGCCTTACTATTACCTCAGGACGGACCCTGAGGCGAGCCCGAAGGAATTTGGCCACCATGTCTGCATCAATATCTGATGCGTCCGTGCCTGCAACCACCCTTATTTCATCCGAAAGATCATACGAAGACCTCACCTCCACATAGGCATCCTCCACATGTCTGAACTCTCTGAGCGCCTGGAAGATCATCTCCGGATAGATAGTCGTGCCATGAAATTTGAGGCGTTGAGCAAGTCTTCCTTCTATAGAACCCAGACGAGTTGTACGCCAACCGCATGGGCATGGGTCTGTATGGAGACGGGCCACATCTCCGGTACGAAAACGGACAAGAGGAAAGCCCTCCACACCCAGCGGGGTGACCACAACTTCACCGGCTTCGCCTGTTGGCAGAACATTTCCATCTTCATCCACGATCTCAACCAGGGCAAGCTCCGGATGGATATGCCCACCGCAAGAGGCATGACACTCGCAAAAGCAGGTCTCCAGCTCCGTTGCAGCGTACGAAGAATAAACGTGCGCTCCCCAGGCCTCTTCCAAATCCTTACCAAGAGGAATCAAGGAGTGATCCGGTCCCCGGACCGGTTCACCAATTGTGACAAGAGATTGCACCCCGGAGCTGTTGGGAGAATAACCATGTGCCTCTCCCCACTGCGCCAACTTTAACAGGAACGTGGGCACGCCCACGATTCCATCAGGCCTGAGCCGACGTATCAGTTCCCACTGTCTGGCTGACTGGCCGGGTCCACTCCGGATGGCAGTGGCACCAAGCTGGACAAGACCGGAAAAATAGGCCAGCCCGGCAATAAAACACCGGTCCAGGGTCACACAGATAAGATAACGGTCTCCAGGCCGGACCCCCGTACCCCAAAAGGCCATGAGTTCATTAAAGGCAAGCCGCTCAAGGTCGCTCCTGGTGTATGGGACCACTATGGGATTTCCTGTTGTTCCTGAAGTCAGCGATAGGTCGGCTATTGATGCAGCTTCAACTGCCTGAAAGGCTGCCGGGTCTGTTTCCATCTCGCTGCGGCTGGTAAACGGCAAGGACCTGAGATCT
>QNAY01000131.1 GCA_003645605.1 Thermodesulfobacteriota bacterium | reverse complement strand
CCCTCTTTTTGTCATTTCGACCGTAGGGAGAAATCTTTAATGCCTGTATTTTCAGTACGATAAGATTTCTCGCTTTGCTCGAAATGACAGTTTTGGTTAGTTTTCGTTCAGACACTATATAAGGATTTAATGTGTATTAAGTTGATGGATTAGTTTAGATAATACAAAAATTTGGACACAGATTATCAAGGTCTTCAAATTTAGGAATAATAATATTTATCTGTGTATATCTGTAAAAATCTGCGTCCTAATTTATCTTGACAACAGATAGAGTAAGACTTTAAAATTATTATAGGGAGCGAAATTTATCATCCTATTCGTTGCGATTGTTCTTTAGGAACGGGAGATAAATAAGTTGAACAAAAATTAATAGGATTTTTTGTTGTATTCAAGGTGCGAGGAACGAGCATAACGGGTTATGTGATCGACGAGCAACGAAGAAGACGGCAAAAAAGACGTTAATTTGTTCAAGTTATTTATTGTACGCTCCTTAGCTTGGATTAACGCCAATTGTTGATTTTATTTCAGCAGGTCGTTGCTGAAAAGGGGTATCAATGAATCAAATCCGGGCCCACATACTAATTCTTGCGATATTCATAATTATGGCAGGGTATCTTTTTCCCGGTGTCGTGGCTGCTCAAACGTGTGAAGAGTGGGTGGGTAAAATTGTATCGGTTCAGGGCGAGGTTTACGCTCGAAGAGCAGGTGAAACACAGTGGTTGCCTGTAAAAATGAACGATACATACTGCCCCGGCGATATGATTCAAACACAGGGACAAAGCCGGTCAGCTATTGTCCTGCGTAATGAGACCATCCTTCGTCTTGATCAGAAGACCACCATCAGTTTTTCCGGACTAGAGAAAGAACAGCCTTCCATGCTCGATCTGGTCACCGGGGCTGTTCATTTCTTCAGCCGTTTTCCCAGGGGTCTGAAAGTAGTTACACCGTTTGTTAATGCTGCTGTGGAGGGCACGGAATTCTTCATAAAGGTCGAGAGCGATCAGACCCTGTTGTCGATACTTGAAGGACAGGTAGCAGCCACAAATAAAGCAGGGAGACTTATCCTGTCCAGGGGTGAATCAGCAGTAGCCCGGGCAGGACAGGCTCCTGTCCCCCATGTCGTGGTAAATCCCAAGGATGCGGTTAAATGGGCCTTGTATTATCCGCCTGTCCTGGATTGTCGCCCGGCTGATTTTGGTTCTGATACAGGATGGCAGGCCAAGGTTCGCAGGTCCATTGAATTCTATTGGAATGGTGATCTGACCAGTGCATTTTCCAGCCTTGAGGGAGTGTCTGAAGATATCCAAGATCCTCGTTTTTTTACTTATCGCGCAGGATTGCTTCTTTCCGTTGGCTGTGTTGATGAAGCAGGTGTTGATATTAAGAAGGCGCTCAATCTTGATCCATCTGATAGTCAGGCCATGGCCCTTCAATCTATCATTGCTGTTGTGCAAAATCAAAGGGACCAGGCCCTTGATTTGGCGAACAAAGCTGTGGAACTGGCCCCTGAATCATCTGCAGTAAGGGTTGCGCTCTCATATGCGCAGCAGGCCGATTTTAATCTCCAGGGCGCTTTGTCCAGTCTCAGGGAAGCAGTGGAGTCGGGTCCAGAAAATGCCCTTGCATGGTCTCGATTATCCGAACTGTGGCTGTCTTTTGGAGATCTTGACAAAGCGCTTGAGGCGGCAAAGAAGGCTGTGGTCCTGAACCCCAATATTGCACGGACACAGACTGTTTTGGGATTTTCTTATCTTACCCAGATCAAGATACGTGATGCAGCAAAGGCTTTTGAAAAGGCGATCGAACTGGATCAGGCAGCTCCGCTTCCGCGCCTTGGACTCGGATTGGCAAAAATCCGGCATGGTGATCTGAAAGCTGGCCGTGGAGAGATTGAGATCGCAGCGAGCCTTGATCCAAACAACTCGCTTATCCGCAGCTATCTGGGTAAGGCATTCTATGAAGAAAAACGCGACAAGCTGGCCAAAAACCAGTTTGCCATGGCCAAGGAGCTTGATCCGCAAGACCCAACGGCCTGGTTCTATGATGCGATTCTGAAACAGAGTCAGAATCGTCCGGTGGAAGCGTTGGAAGACCTTCAGAAATCCATTGAGCTGAACGACAACAGGGCTGTCTACCGCTCACGCCTCATGCTGGATGAAGACCTTGCAGCACGGAGCGCCAGCCTCGGGCGCATTTACAATGATCTCGGATTCCAGCAACTCGCCTTGGTGGAAGGCTGGAAGTCGGTCAACACCGATCCGGCCAACTACTCTGCACACAGGTTCCTGGCTGACTCATACGCCGCCTTGCCGCAGCACGAGATTGCCAGGGTCAGCGAGCTTCTCCAGTCTCAACTTTTACAACCCATTAATATTGCTCCGGTTCAGCCCAGTCTCGCAGAAAGCAATCTATTCATACTGGAGGGAGCCGGCCCATCGGATCCATCTTTTAACGAGTTTAACCCGCTGTTCGAACGTAATCGGTTAGCATTGCAAGCCAGTGGCGTTGCAGGGGGAAATAGTATTCTAGGTGATGAACTGGTCCAATCCGGAGTTTGGGGAAGGATGTCTTATAGCATTGGTCAGTTTCACTATGAGACGGACGGATTTCGGGAAAATAACGACCAGGACCAGGATATTTACAACGCCTTTGCTCAGGTTGCCTTGTCTTATCGATCAAGCCTCCAGATAGAACTCCGATCCGAGGAAAGGGAAAACGGGGATTTATTGCTTTGCTTTGATCCTGATAATTTTTTGAAAGCCTTAAGGGAAGATCGGGACGAAGACTCCGTTCGACTCGGATATCATTTCGCTCCATCAGTGAACAGCGATATCATTGCCTCGTTTATTTACAATGATGGTACACTCAGACGAACTGATAATAGAGTGCTGCAAGAAACACCTTTAGGACCTGTAGTTTACAATGAGGATCGTGATGATGACAATAAAGGTTATACTGCTGAAGCACAGTACCAGTCACGAAGAATTTCATATAAGTACATACTTGGGATAGGTTATCATGAAAACGATTATTCCAAGGATCCCGGTGTTAGTATAACTCTCGGTCCCAATGTACTGGACGAGTCGTCAAAGGAGGATTATACGACAAGGCACCCCAATGGGTATTTATACTCATACATAAACGTGCTGCCAAATATAACCTTGACGCTCGGTGTGAGCGCCGATTCGTTTGACTGCAAAGATATCGATATAAACCAGCTAAACCCGAAATTAGGACTGACCTGGAATCTATCTCCCAAAACCACGTTCCGGGTTGCCGGTTTCAGGACCCTCAAGAGGTCCCTTGTATCCAACCAGACAATCGAACCTACGCAAGTCGCCGGATTTAACCAATTCTTTGATGACGCGCTGGCTGCAGATTCAAAGCGCTATGGCATCGGTTTGGACCACAAGTTCACGACACACCTGTTTTGCGGTATAGAGTTTACTGGTCGAGACGTGGATGTCCCTATTACTTCCGAAGGCGACCACGAGGAAGACCAGGATGAGTTGCTACACCGGGCTTATTTATATTGGACACCTGATAAGCGCTTTGCGATCGGGGGCGAGTACCAGTATGAGAGTTTTAAACGCGACCAAAGTATGGATTCCAGCAAGCCGAACAAACTGAAGACCCAGCGCCTGCCATTAACGGCTAACTATTATCACCCGAACGGGCTGTTTGGGAGGCTTAAGGCAACATATGTTGACCAGGAGATTGAACTTCCGGGCGATACTGTTGATAGTGAAGATGATAACTTCTGGGTGGTAGATACTTCGATCGGATATCGCCTTCCTAAACGTTATGGAATTATAAGCGTTGATATAAGAAATTTATTCGATCAGGATTTCAAATTCCATGACGTTGACTTTCAGAGTGGAAATGCTCGGAACTCATGGATACAGCCTGACCGCATCGTGCTGGTAAGGTTAACCCTGTCGTTTTAGGCCGCAGGTTGGCAAAAAATCAGAGGCAGTAGGTTGGCATCGGATGTTGGTAACAGAATCATTACATTAAACTTATGGGGTAAGTAGTAAAAGGAGGGAAAGCGAAATGTTACGCACCAAACTGACAATGATCATAGTTTTTGTCCTGTCCTTGGGATTAGTGTCTTGTTGTCTGGTATCGGAGAAGGCCGGGTTAAACCCTGGAGTTAAAGAAAAAATCACCGAGGTGAAAGCGAAGGTAGTGATCTTGGTCGACGAGAAAGGAGACATCGTTGTCACTGACGATGAGGGAAAGACACTCAATCCTTGCACTATAGAACCATCCAAAAGACAGTGCAAGGGGTTGCAAAAGGGCTACGGAATCGAAAACCTCAACGGCATCACTATCCTCCAAAGCAAGGGCAGCCCGTGGTGCATTACTGTCTACGACATGCAGGGCATGGCTGAAGAATACTGTTGGGAGTGGTAAATCTTAACAGGTAATCAAAAAAACCCCCTTAGTTCCCTCCTTCCAAAGGGGGATTAAGGGGGTTTTGGAATGGTCAATGTGCTACCACTTCATCATCTCAGCTGCGGATGGAAATCTGGTAAGATCGGTATGGGGAAGAAAAAGGGAACCGGTTAGCTGGTTCATAAAATCTCCGCGTACATTCATCTCGAGATAAGTTATCTTATCGCAGATTTCCTCCACCTCTTTTCTGGCTTTTCTCCATGTGAGGGCCTCAATGGCCCCGGTGCCTGCGGCATTTCCCAGGCCCTTAAAGCGCTCAAGGGGCACATCAGGCAGCATGCCAATTGTTATGGCCTTTTTTGGGTCTATGTAATTGCCAAAGGCCCCTGCGACATAAAAACTCTCGATATCCTCAAATCCGATCCCAACGCTCTGGATTACTACGTTCAGAATGGTGTACATGGCCCCTTTTGAACGAATCAGGTTTTTTATGTCGCTCTGACTGATATAGACCGGCTCTCCATGGCCGGTCTCATGAGGATCTGCCACAACGTAGACCCACTCCCCGCCTACTTGCTGCATCCTGGCGCTGTCCCGGTCCACCACAAGCTTTCCGGTTGGGTCCACCAGTCCTGCAACAAACATGGCTGCCAGGAGATCTATTATTCCTGAACCGCATAAACCCTCCGGGGCCTTGCCGTCTTTGGT
>QNAY01000130.1 GCA_003645605.1 Thermodesulfobacteriota bacterium | reverse complement strand
TACCCCCGGATACATCACTTTATTGTTCCAATTTGTGAGCAGATACACATAATATGTCACAGTCATGGGCATTTAAGATTTCTCCCTTCGGTCGAAATGACAATATGGGCGTGAACGCTTACCAAACGGGGAATACTCTCTAAGAAGAGTGGGGAATTGGTGGATTTGATAAATGGTGGCAATTATGCAAAAGGCTTTATGACGAATAATGTCGTTTCAGCTTTGCCAGTTCCTCAGGAGTGTTTGCATTGGTGAGACATTTGAAGGATGGACATATTTTTAGAATATCAGCAGAACTAACGATGTGGCACGGAATGTCTTTCAACAGAGATTGAAGGCTTAGGCTGCCGGCGCTGATTCGGTTATCAACAATGGGGAGAATGGATTTGTGATAGATGGCATGTAGTGGTTCAAGACCGCGAGGCGTGCCTGGTATCACAACAGGGGCCCATGTAGGGATCTCCCACATCATATTGATTAGTTCTGAATTCAGAAGTGGCATATCACATCCAAGTAAAAAAATCCTTTCCTCCTTTGCGTGGCGGAGCGCGCTTTGAAGCCCGGCCAAAGGACCCAGTCCAGGCAAGATATCCGGAAAGACTGGAAGCCCTGAACAGGAGTATGGTTCAGGTTCGTTGGCTATAATGATAACTTCCCGGCATGCGCTCATGGCCGCCTGTGCTACGGCATCTATAACATGGCCGGTGAACCAGGGAGCCAGGGCCTTGTTGCTGCCGAATCTTTGGCTTTTTCCCCCTGCCAGAATGGCGGCCGAACGTGATGAATTTGGTGATTTGGTGATTTGGTGATTTGATGATTGAGGAATTGAGGAATTATAATCAATCGAATGCATTCAATGAACCCCTGAATCTTTGAACCTCTGAACGGTTACTAAAAAATGATTGGTGATTCAGTATCATCAGAGTAAAACAATTTTTGAGTAATTTCAGGTTGTGTTATTTTCTTATCGGCTTTAAATCGCTCTGATGTCCGCATTTGATCACATATTGGTATCATTTTTTGCATATTATAACATTTTATTTAAGTTCGTGTCTTTCTGCCAGGATTTTCTCCTTGACAATTTCCCTTTGCATTAATATAAGGAGATGAGAAATTACTGAGTGGAAATTCAGTATTGTTCTGTCCAAAGAAGAGGGCCTCGGGGTGCAAAGTGGGAGTGTGTTTTAAGTTCAAAGATAACCGTTAGTTATTAAGTCTAAATACGTGTGTTTGGCAGTCACCTTGATAGCGAAACACCTGAATTGATATTTTTTGTTATTATTTTTAGACAATCTTGATTAATAATTCGGAAATTTTCGGAGGGAGGTGGACAGGCAAAAGGGACCAGACACAACATTACGGCCGGAAACATTAATAATTTGAACAAATAATTTAAATTTAGGAGGTATTATTATGCCAAGCTATGTCATTGAAGAGAAGTGTGACGGTTGCAAGGGCGGGGAAAAAACAGCATGCATGTACATCTGCCCCAACGACCTCATGGTTCTAAATCCCGATGCGATGAAGGCCTACAACCAGGAGCCGGATCAGTGCTGGGAATGTTACAACTGTGTAAAAATCTGTCCGCAGGGTGCCATTGAGGTCCGCCATTATGCAGACATCTGTCCTATGGGCGGTTATGTCCAGCCTATGCGTAGCTCTGACTCCATCATGTGGACCGTTAAGTTCCGCAACGGCAACATAAAGCGCTTTAAGTTCCCGATCAGGACTACTCCTGAAGGTTCCATCAAGCCATATGAGGGAAGGTCCGAGCCAGGTCCGATCGACGACGGTCTTCTGTTTACCATGGCAGGTCAGACTCTGGAAACTCCGTAAGACTTCTTTGAGTTAAGAAGTGGCTGAACTGGAGAATTAAGAAAAAGTTACACAATGATTAAATCATTAAGGAGGATTTAAGATATGGCTCTTAGAAATAAACCATCATGGGAACTCCTGGCCGAGCCGGATCTGTCCAAGGTTCCTGTTGAAGAGTTGGAATATGACGCCTTGATTGTAGGCGGTGGTATGGCTGCTACTGGTACGGCTTATGAGATTGGCAAGTGGATGCCGGCCGGTTCCAAAGTATGTCTGATTGATAAGGCCGCCCTTGAGCGCTCCGGCGCTGTGGCACAGGGTCTTTCCGCCATTAATACCTATATTGGCGAGAATGCCGTGGCTGATTATGTCCGCATGGTCCGTGGCGACCTTATGGGCGTTGTCCGCGAAGACCTGATTTATGACTTGGGCCGTTTCGTTGATGATTCCGTTATGCACTTTGAGGAGTGGGGTCTTCCCATCTGGAAGCAGAAGGGCGACGAGGGCAAGAGCCTGAGGGATGGCGGTAAGCCTGTCCGCACAGGTAAATGGCAGATCATGATCAACGGTGAGTCCTACAAGTGCATCGTGGCCGAGGCTGCGAAGAACGCTCTGGACGAAATGGGCTATGACCTTCACGAGCGTGTCTTTATCGTGAAACTTATGCTGGATGCAAATAAACCCAATACCATTGCCGGTTGCGTTGGCTTCAGCGCCCGTGAGAACAAGGTAATTGTGTATAAATGCAAGGCAATGATGGTGGCCTGTGGCGGCGCGGTTAACATTTTCCGCCCAAGGGCTACTGACGAAGGTAAGGGTCGCGCCTGGTATCCGATCTGGAATGCCGGTTCCACTTACACTATGTGTATGCAGGTCGGTGCTGAGATGACCATGATGGAAAACCGTTTTACCCCGTCCCGCTTCAAGGACGGCTATGGTCCTGTCGGGGCTTGGTTCCTGCTCTTCAAGGCCGGTGTGACCAACTCTGCCGGCGAAAGTTATGCCTTTAGTGATGCTGCAAAAGAAGAGCTGGCGAAATATGCACCTTATGGTCTGCAGCCGGTTACACCCACCTGCCTCAGGAATCACCTGATGCTCAAGGAATTGAAGGAAGGTCGCGGTCCTATTTATATGGACACCGCAGCTGCACTCAAGAAATTCATGGATGACAAGAAGGCAGAGGGAATGGACGACAAGGCCCTTAAGAAATACTGGAAGGAGCTTGAGAGTGAGGCATGGGAGGATTTCCTTGACATGTCGTGCGGTCAGGCAGGTCTGTGGGCGTCCATGAACATCGAGCCTGAGAAGGTTGGTTCTGAAATTATGCCTACTGAGCCCTACATGCTGGGAAGCCACTCCGGCTGCTGCGGTATCTGGGTCAGTGGTCCTAATGAAGACTGGGTCCCGGATGACTACAAGTGGGGCTACAATCGTATGACGACCGTCAACGGCCTGTTCACCGCTGGTGACGGCGTAGGGGCCTCCGGGCACAAGTTCTCTTCCGGTTCACATGCCGAGGGCCGCATGGCTGCCAAGTCCATGGCCAAATACATCATAGATAACGCCGGCTTCGCCCCTGCCCTGAAGGAAAGCGCAGAGGACCTCAAGGCGGAGATCTACAAGTCGGTCGTACACTATGCCGAGCACAGCAAAATGACCACTGACGATATGATCAACCCCAATTACATCAGGCCGCGCCATATGATGGAGCGTCTGATGAAGTACACCGATGAGTACGGTGGCGGCTGGTCCCCGTATTATATGACCAATGCAAAGCTTCTTGAGATCGCTATGCACCATCTTGATATGCTTCGCGAGGATTCTGATAAGCTGGCTTGCAGCGGTCTGCACGAGCTGATCCGTGCATGGGAGATGACTCACCGCATCTGGTGCGTTGAGGATCACCTCCGTCATATCCAGTTCCGTGAAGAGAGCCGTTATCCCGGCTTCTACTATCGCGGCGATTTTCCTGAGGCGGATGCTAAGTCCATGGAGGACGGTGGATGGAAGTGCTTTGTTAACTCCAAGTACGATCCTGAAACGGGCGAGTGGTCCACATTCAAGAAGACATTGCACCAGATCATTCCTGACTAATTCAATATCTTAGTTTAAGGAAGGATGGTCAGGTGATTTAGACCTTCTAAGAGATGACCAGGCGTCGTTATGGCGGCGCCTGGCATTTTTTTGAATAATTAGGAATTAGGAATTGGAAATTAGATCCTGAAAGATATGGTCAGTATTTCCGAATCACTATTACTCATTTTCAATTCCTAATTCCTAATTTAGTATTTAATTGAATTAATTTTTGAGGAAGGAGCGGGCATATGAGTGGAAGTATACTCGTGGTGGGTGGTGGCTTCAGCGGCCTTACAGCCGCGGTTGAGGCCGCTGAAATGGGATATGATGTCTATATAGTAGAGAAAGAGAGTTATATGGGTGGACGGGTGACTCAGCTTAATAAGTATTTCCCAAAGCTGTGTCCTCCCACATGCGGGCTTGAGATAAACTACAAACGTATTAAAACAAGCCCGAAGATTACTTTCTATAATCTTGCAGAAGTGGAGTCTGTGTCCGGAGGGCCGGGGGACTTTAATGTACAGATAAAGGTAAACCCGAGGTACACGACCCCGCAGTGCACCAATTGTGCAGCAGGGGCCGAAGCAGTTGCAACCGAGATCTCTAATGATTTCAACCTTGGCCTGAATACGCGGAAGCCACTCTATATGCCAAATATGATGGCTTTCCCCAATCAGTGTGTGCTGGATCCTTCCGCAGTCTCTTCAGGTGACGGCCGGCAGATCAAGGATGCCATGCCTGTCGGGCATGTAGACCTGGACCAGAAGGCAGAGAGCGTAAGCCTGAATGTCGGGGCCATCGTCATGGCGACCGGATGGAGTCCGTATGATGCCACAAAGATGGACAATCTCTGTTTTGGAAAATACGATAATATAGTCACAAATATGATGGTTGAGCGTATGGCATCTGCATCAGGGCCTACTGAGGGAAAGATTGTGCGACCCTCCGACAAGGAAGAGCCAAAGGCAGTGGGTTTTGTACAGTGCGCGGGTTCCAGGGATGAAAATCATCTGAAATACTGTTCATATATCTGCTGTATGGCCACACTGAAGCAGGCCTGTTATCTGAGGGAGCAGTCGGAAGATGTGGAGATCTACATTTTCTATATTGATATCCGTTCTCCGGGGCTGAAATATGAAAATTTCTATAGCAAGGTCAAGGAAGACAAAAAGGTCCACTTTATCAAGGGCAAGGTGGCTGAGGTAAAAGAGGGGTCGAGTCCCGGCAGTGTT
>QNAY01000129.1 GCA_003645605.1 Thermodesulfobacteriota bacterium | reverse complement strand
TTAGTGAACCGGATGAACCCAAACTGGAAAGATCTGAGTTCTGGATGGTAAAGATTTCTCCCTTTGGTCGAAATGACATGGCAGCGCGAATCATGACACATTAGCGTAAACGGTTACGATTCGTAAATACACACTTTTTTAAAAAAGTGTAAACTGGTGAATGAAGGATGCCGGCTCATTTTTACTTGGAGTATTTATGAGAATCAGATATTTTTTGCCAATAAAGCCGTTGTGAAAGACTAACTTGCTATGATGATAAATAGTCCCCCGTGATTGCAATTACGCCGCTCCGAATATTTTGAGCATCTCCGAGCGTTCTTTCATCCTTTCCCTAGCTTTGTCATAGGGCAGGCTTACGACATCACTGTCAATAGCAAGCATATAATCTATTTTTTTGAACTCTCCTTTTTCCTTAAGGGTTATATCCCATGGTTCGTTTTTAAAGTGGGTGGACTCGACCATGGTGTCGGCTTTAGCATCCTTGAAAATAAAGGAAATCTCCTCTAACAGTTTAATTTCTTTATTAGAGAAATATTTCCTGTCAAATTCCTTTTTGTGCCGGATCTGCTGAAAACTTTCAGTCGTTGACAGTTCATGAATGGCTGCTTTCATGTCATGCTTCAGGTTGCCTGAAAGTTCCTCAAACAATTCTTTTGGGACTGGTCCCATTCCCCAAGCAAAATAATCTAGTCCTGTCACTGATTTGCCCGTTCGTTTGAAGTGGGAAAAGTCCAAAAAATACAGTAGCTTTAGCAATTTTGTTTTGCCACAACATTTAGTGTGAGTGGCAAAATAAATTATTGCGTTGATTAGTTTTTCTCTGTGGTGAGTTACAATCATATAGATAACATCGGCTATTGTGGCATTTTAGTCAAGTTAGTCAGCTATTCCTGAAAAAACTTGTCTCTTAGCCGAAGCCCTATAAAGGCATCGGTTCAGGGATCAGAAGGGCATTAGACGATTGGCAGGAAATCGATTTTATGGATGATCGAGAGGGATGCATTTTTACCGTAACAGTTCACCGAATCACCGAAAATAGTTCGGTGAAAAGTGCGGTGAAAATATTAGAACTGCTTGCCGATACTCCGGAAATGACTATCCCGCAACTGGCAAAAGCGCTCGGAATAAGCACCAGAGCCGTTGAAAAACAAATTGCCAAATTACAGAAAAGCAACCAGTTAAAACGGATTGGGCTGGCAAAAGGCGGCCATTGGCAAGTTAATAAATAAGTTTCCGATGTTCAGCTGACAGTGGACAGAAAAAACAAGCAATCCCGAACATAGGAAAAAATGTGTATAATCATGCCGGACGCACCCGCGCAGGCATTCGTGATTTCACACGCCTGCCATGTGAGACATGAGAACATATTGAAAGAACGGGTTATTGGGACTATTAAGGGCGTGATTGAAAAAACAAATGGGAGTTTAAGGCACGAGCGGGCAGGTCAAGTACTTGCTGGTTTATGAGCAGGGCCAGCGAAATAAGAGCAACCCTAAACCCTGAACCTGTGAACGCTTACCAAAAAAGGTAACTCAATGAATTCATTATATCTGGCTGTTGGGATCGCAGTGCTTTTCCTGATTGCCTATCATACGTATGGCAAATTTCTAGCCCGCAAAATCTTTAAGCTCAATCCGGACGCGATTTGCCCGAGCAAGGAGTTGCAGGATAACATAGATTTCGTCCCTACTCAGAAATCCATCCTGTTCGGCCACCATTTTACGTCCATTGCCGGGACCGGTCCAATTGTAGGTCCGGCAATCGCCATTATTTGGGGTTGGGTTCCTGCTGTGATATGGGTAATTTTCGGCTCTATTTTCATGGGTGCTGTGCATGATTTTGGTTCGATGGTAGTTTCACTGCGCAATCAGGGGAGGTCTATTGGCGACATCTCATCTGATGTCATCAATAAACGGGTCCGGACCCTGTTTTTGATTATAATCTTTTTTGAACTCTGGATCGTGGTAGCCATTTTCGGCGTAGTCATTGCTGTTGTGTTTAATATGTTTCCCCAGGCAGTAATCCCTGTATGGCTGGAAATTCCCATTGCCTTATGGCTGGGCCATATGATTTACAAAAAGGGTGCCCCTCACCTGCCGTTGAGCATTGTAGCCGTCATTGTGATGTATATTACAGTGTTAATCGGCGCTTATGTTCCTATCAAAATGCCTGCTCTTTTCGGCCTGGACCCTCTGGCACTCTGGGTGATCCTCTTGTTGATATATGCCTATATTGCATCGACATTGCCCGTACAGGTGCTTTTGCAGCCAAGGGACTATATCAATTCCCATCAGCTCTTTGTTGCTTTTACACTGCTTGGTATGGGGGTGTTCTTCGCCCACCCTGTCATGGTGGCACCGGCAACGAATTTTTCTCCTGAAGGTGCGCCACCTATCTGGCCTATGATCTTTGTGATCATGGCCTGCGGAGCCATTTCGGGATTCCACTCACTTGTTTCATCCGGGACATCCTCCAAACAGTGCGATGCCGAATCAAGCTCTCTCTCTATAGGTTATGGCGGGATGCTCATGGAAGCAATGCTTGCCATTTTTGTTATTATTGCCTGCGGCGCGGGACTTGCCCTCGGTCTGACAAAGAATGGCCAGACATTCACAGGGCTGGCCGCTTTTTCTCAGCACTATGCCAGTTGGGGGGCTGCAGCAGGTTTGGGCTCCAAGATCAATGCATTTGTGGTGGGCTCGGCCAACATGATTGATAAAATAGGTATCCCCCACCAAATCACATTAACTATTATGGGGGTGTTCGTGGTCTCATTTGCCGCTACGACCCTTGATACAGCCACCCGCTTACAGCGTTACATCGTAAGCGAGCTGAGTATTGTGTGCAGGGTGCCGACCCTTGGGAAAAGACATCCGGCTACTCTTATTGCAGTGATAACAGCTCTTCTTCTTGCCTTCTACAACGGAAGCGGCAAGGGTGCCCTTACGCTTTGGCCTCTGTTTGGGTCTGTGAATCAGCTATTGGCCGGTCTGGCACTTCTGGTGGTTACAGCTTATCTTGCCCACAACAAAATCCCTCTTCGCTATACAATGATTCCTATGCTATTTATGCTTTTTATGACCGGCTGGGCCATGATAATCAACATGGGGATCTTCTACTTAGAGTCTAACTGGCTGCTTTTTTCCATCGGATTTGTGGTATTTGTTCTGGAAATCTGGATGGTCGTTGAAAGCGTGCTTGTTTTACAGAGAGCCTATGGCAAGAAATCAGCATCAGGGACTAACGTGAATTTTTGACATCCTGCCGGTTGAAGGGTCCTTATAGCGTACCTCGCCCCTTATCTCACCGGCCTTAACAGACCCTGTTATTTCCATTGAAATCCGGAGAGTCCCTGGTTTTACTTTTCTCAGCAGCCATTTTGCTTCACAACGTTTTGGATTGTATTTATCAAAAGGAGGATCGGATTGCTTGATACCTGTGCCTTTGGGAAGGTGCTGGATTACTATGACCGTGTTTGGGGCCGGTGATTGTATCTCAAGTTCCATAACGATTTTTTGGCCCTCAGAGCTAATATATTCAGCAAAGACCAGATCCCCTGCGCAGACCTGCATGGGGAGAATTGTCAACAACAAGGCCCCTACAAAAACCGCGAGATTCCCGGATGTTTTAGGATTTAACATTTATTTCAGGCCTCCCATTTGCTTAGGGCATTACTACAAACTTCTTTGTCTTTTCATCCCAGCGATATCCATTTTCAGACCAGATATCTTCAATCTGTTCTATGCCGAAATTTATATCCTTCATTTTACCCAGTTCGTCGTAAACAGTGAGTATTTCTTCATCATCAATTTTTTTATCACCATTGGCATCTGCCCAATGCAAGGGACTTAATCGCAGTGTGTTTGGTCCTTTGATGGACGTAGTGGTGCTTCGGCCTTTTCTAACAGTGACTGTTCCTTCAAATTGCAGCTCTTTTTCAAGCCCGGCTCCAGGGTTAATGGCGGCCAAATAACAGAAGGTGATTTTTTGCATATCGGTCTGGTATATCCATTTAAGATCGCCTGTTTTTTCGTCAATGGCTGTGAAGGCGGGGTCAGCTTCAATTGAAGTGCATTCTTGAGGCACGGATTCCCTCAATATCAGGGAAAGAGATCCAACATGGTCGGTTTCTACACTTATTATCACAGGAAAGGGCAGGCCGGGGGCCGCATGTGGCGGAAGGAATCTATAGGCGGTAATATTTATTGTTTCGTGGCCAAAAAAAGACCACCAGAAAGCGCCGGAAATGATCACCCCACAGACCAGTGTCAAGATCAATAGGGGACGAATTGTAAACATTTTAGGTAGCCGGTTTTCGTCAGACTCGTCAGTCTCCTGTTGCTCTTCCTTTATTTTCTCTTCTTGTAATCCTGTTTCATGGTCTTCAAGTATTTCCTCAAGCGATACCTCAAGTGCCTCGGCCAGCTTGAGAGCATTTTCTTTCTTAATGGTGGGGTACCTACGATTTTCCCACCGTGAAATAGTATCTGTGGTTACTCCAACTGCTGTAGCCAAATAGAGCTGGGTAAGTTCCATGGATTCTCTGAATTTACGGACTTTGTCGCCGTCGATTTTTACCATGGGCGGTCCGCCAATTGAGGGACGGTCTGTAATCACTCCTGTTTTCCTATGATCCGGTTTCTATCCAATATTTTTTCAGCTCTATCTGAAGGCACTCCATGGAGATGAATTTCAGCAAATTCGTCCGTAGTATGCTTTTTCGTGAGTTCCAACATAGCGAAACTCTACAAGTCTATTTTCTTTATCCGTGACCTTCCAAACGGCCACATAAGTTGGTTTGCCTTTTTTTAAGTGGCAATGATAACAGCCCGTGCTGCCTTTGATCCTGACGAAGTTGGGTCAAGTGGTCTGTGGGCTACGGCATGTTCCCGGGCATGATAATTCTTATACAATCCGCAGCCTGACCAACCTCCATAGCATTCAATGCCTGTTTTTTCGCTTTTCCCTCAATGTCCAGAGAAATAATCTGAGTTCTTAATTCTTTAAAAATTTGTAACCGTTCACGCTAATGTGTCATGATTCGCGCTGCCATGTCATTTCGACCAAAGGGAGAAATCTTTACCATCCAGAACTCAGGTCTTTCCAGTTTGGGTTCATCCGGTTCACCAAT
>QNAY01000128.1 GCA_003645605.1 Thermodesulfobacteriota bacterium | reverse complement strand
TCAATTGGTGAACCGGATGAACCCAAACTGGAAAGACCTGAGTTCTGGATGGTAAAGATTTCTCCCTTTGGTCGAAATGACATGGCAGCGCGAATCATGACACATTAGCGTGAACGGTTACAAGTTATTTATTGTACGTTCCTTAATAAGCCGAAGTATAAAGCAAAACCCTTTAGATTGACACGGCTTTCAGAATATAGATACAGTTATTTTAAAAAAAATTGTGAAAAGTAGAGTCTCAAAAGACTAAATTATTGGAGAACCCACAATGCCTAAAAATAGCCAACCCGCTATTGCAAAAAATAGTCCATATCTAATTGATGAAGTCGGCCCGGATACAGAGATTGAAACCGCCATAGAAGCTCTGGGAGATTCAAGTGTTCAATCTCCTCTACTTAAGAAAAACTACCCCTGTTTTGTATCTGACCGGGATCGTGTACTTGTCAGGGTTTCGCATGAATCACTGAAAAAGATATACAAAGAGGGCTTGGAACCTCTGTCATTCGAGCTTGCAGGGCCCCGTCAAAAAATTTATTTTGACCCCACTAAAGTACGCTCCGCTATTGTAACCTGTGGTGGACTTTGCCCTGGAATTAATGATGTGATCAGGGCCATTGTACTTGCTCTCCACTATGGTTATGGAGCCCAGTCCGTCCTTGGCATACGTTATGGGCTAAGGGGTTTTATCCCCGAGTACGGTCTTCCCATAATGGATCTGAGTCTCCAGGCAGTAAATCGTATACATGAGTATGGAGGGACAATCCTTGCCTCTTCCAGGGGGCACCAACCCATAGATGGCATAGTGGACGCGCTCGTACGTATGAATGTATCCATACTTTTCATTATCGGAGGCGACGGGACATTCAAGGCAGGAGTCAAAATTGCCGATGAAATTAAAAAACGTGATCTTAAAATAGCCGTTGTCGCAATACCAAAGACCATAGATAATGATATTTATCTTGTCTCTAAAACCTTTGGTTTCGACACTGCGGTTGAAATGGCCAGTCAGTCCATAAGGTGTGCCCATACCGAGGCTATTGGGGCACCCAATGGTGTGGGGCTGGTCAAGGTCATGGGGAGATATTCAGGCTCCATTGCATCTGCCGCCACAAATGCTTTAAGGGAGGTCAACTTCTGCCTGATACCTGAAAGTGGTTTTGACCTGGAAGGGGAAAATGGTCTGTTAAAGGCCCTTGAGCACCGACTCAGGGATCGTGGTCATGCAGTGGTGGTTGTGTCTGAAGGTGCGGGGCAGCGGTATGTAACCGGGGACCAAGTGATAAAAGATCCATCAGGCAACATCAAGCTGGGAGACATAGGTATCTTTCTCCGGGACACCTTTAGAGAATACTTCAATGAGATTGGCATGACAGCCTTTGTCCGTTATATAGATCCCAGTTACATTATTCGTAGCGTGCCTGCAAACGTGGATGATCGTCTCTATTGCGCAAATCTCGGGCAAAATGCCGTTCATGCCGCAATGGCGGGCAAAACCGCCATGATGGTGAGTCTATGGAATGACCGCTATGTACATGTTCCCCTGGTCTCTGCCATCAAACGAAGCAAACGTGTTAATCTGAACAGCAATTTTTGGTTGAGCGTACTGGAATCTACAGGGCAATCTTCCTTGAAAAATGAGTAGGTGGCCCTGTTAGGAGGAAAAAAATGCAAAGTCGGAAGATATTAGGTTTTTTCCTGGTCCTTATTATATTTGTTGGGTTTTTTCCTGCCTGTAGCACTCCTGAAGAGAACAAGGCCAAACATTTTGAAAAAGGAATGAGCTATTTCCAGAAGGAAAAATACAAAGAAGCTATAATCGAGTTCAAGAATGTAGTTCAGATTGATCCCAAGTACGGTCCTGGTCATTACCAAATGGCTTTGGCTTATTCGAAGATTGGAAGTCTGCGAGATGCCTTTTCCGAACTTCAGAAGACCGTGGATGTAGACCCGGACAATGCCGATGCCCGCCTGAAGCTCGCCCAGATGTTTTTCCTTTCAAAGAAGATCGACGAGGCGGAAAAGCATGTGGAACTACTGCTTTCCAATAATCCGTCAAATGTTGATGCTTTATTGTTAAAAGGAGCGTTATTACTTAACCAAGAGAAGCTTGATGATGCCATTTCCGTCTTTAGAAAAGCAGAGGAGCAGTCACCTGATGACAGCAAGGTCTATATGGCCCTGGCAAGGGCATACTCTCAAAAAAAGGACCTGAATCAAGCAGAGCTTTTTCTAAAAAAGGCCATATCTGTCAGCGAGAAGGGAAAGGGCCGGGCTCAACCGAGGCTTGCCCTGTCTTCACTCTATGAATCCACAGGACAGGAAAAAAAGGCAGAAGAAGAGATTAAGATTATTATTGGAGAAAATTCTGAGGAGGTGGATGCCCTGTTGATAATGGCCGGTTTCTATATACGAAACGGCCGGGATACAGAGGCTGAATCAATACTTCAACAGGCCATAGACCTTTTCCCCGAGGCACCAGCTCCCCTGTTGGCCCTTTCCGAGCTCCAGGTCAAGAAGGGGCATAAAGACAAGGCCGTGATTACCCTTGAGAAGGCTCTTGGGTTGTCTCCAGATAATGCGAACATAAAGGCAAGATTAGCTGCCCTCAAATATAATCAAGGGAAATTCAAGCAGGCCA
The DNA here is from genome assembly GCA_003645605.1 of Thermodesulfobacteriota bacterium. Classification (GTDB taxonomy): domain Bacteria; phylum Desulfobacterota; class Dissulfuribacteria; order Dissulfuribacterales; family UBA3076; genus UBA3076. The sequence goes on along the minus strand of QNAY01000128.1, from coordinate 2,518 downwards.
AATCCCTGGCTGAGGAAGCACTGACAGAGAATTCTATCCATCCCGTTGCCCTGCTGGTAAAGGCAAAACTTGCCCTGAAAGATAAAGACTTAAAGACTGCAATTGGGTCACTGGGAAAAATCCTTGACCAACAGTCCGGGAATCCGGAGGCACTGTATTACAGGGGGTTTGCTTATCTGGGCTCGGGTGAGCTTACCAAAGCAGAAGATGATCTGCAAAAGCTGGTCTCACGACAGCCAGGGTTTTTAAAGGCCAGATTGTTGCTTGCTGAAACGGCCATGAGAGAGCGCAAACTTGAAATAGTCACAGAGCAGACTGAGCTGATATTGGCGCGTATTCCGGATGAACCAAAGGCCCTGTTTCTCCATGCTTCCGCCGCCATGATGAACAAGGATTTAAAGACCGCTGAAAAAGACCTGCACAGGGCCCTTAAGGCATCTCCGGATGACGTGTCTGCCCGCTATCTCCTGGGCAGAACATATATGGCGCAAAAGGAGACTAAAAAAGCAAAAGAGTCCTTTAGAGGATTGCTATCGAAAACTCCGGGGCACCTTCCTGCGCTGACGTCTCTGGTGGCGCTATATATATACGAAAAACAGCCGGATAAGGCACTCAGCCTTTGCGATGAAATGAGGAAAAAGCAGCCGGATAACGCGGCAATAGCCATGATTCAGGGGAGGGTACTCCTGCAGACAGGACATACAGATCAGGCGGAAGCCGCTTTTAAAGATGCAATGGAGTTGAATCCTGATCTCATAGGGCCATATGTCGCTCTGGCAAAAATTTATATATCAACAGACAAGGCAGAGGAAGCTATTTCCCAATACAGGATTCTGCTGAAAAAAAATCCCAATCTTGTAAGTGCTTACATGGCTATAGGCACCGTGGAAGAACAGCTGGGGCATTATGATAAGGCAGAGGATGCCTATCTGCAGGCCCTGGAAATAAAACGGGATTTTGCGCCGGCTGCAAATAATCTGGCATGGCTGCTGGCGGAAAAAAAGTACGACCTGGACAAGGCCTTTATCTATGCACAAAAGGCCAAGGCTGCAGCCCCTGACCAACCGGCCATACTGGATACTGTTGGTTGGATACTTACGAAAAGGGGAAGCTATGAGCTTGCCGTATCAAACTTTGAAGAGGCCATTCAGAAATGGCCGAATCAGCCTACCATCCGCTATCATATGGCTGTGGCTTTGAAGGGGATGAAAAAAATCGATGCCGCAAAAGAGGAGCTTCAAAAGGCAATCAATACAAAAGAGGAATTCCCCGAGATTGAAGATGCCAGGAGGCTCCTGGAAGAGCTGTCGTGATCGACTTTCGCAGTCTTAGTCGAAGCGACCTCGAAATATGGGCAAAAGACCTGGGTCTGCCGGCCTTCAGGGGCCGGCAGCTCTTTAGCTGGCTTTGGAAGCCCGGGTTCCGGGACTTCTCCCAAATGACCGACTTTCCCAAGGCCCTGAGGGGAAAGGCTGCCCAAAAGGGCCTGCTTACCAACCTTAAGCTTGTGGCAGACCAACGTTCTGTTGATGGCACAAGTAAACTGGCATGGAGACTGCCGGATGGTTTAGTGGTGGAAAGCGTCGTGATCCCTGAGCGGGACCACAAGACCCTTTGCATATCCACCCAGGTCGGGTGTGCTATGGGGTGCAGGTTTTGTCATACTGCCAGGATGGGTTTTCGTCGTCACCTTGTCCCTTCAGAGATCGTGGGACAGGTACTTGCCGCACTGGAACATATTGAAGAAAAGGAACAGCTCAGAAATCTCGTATTCATGGGGATGGGAGAGCCCCTTGCAAACTACGGGAATGTCATAAAGTCCGTTTACATACTAACTGATGACCTTGGGCTAAACTTCTCATTGCGCAGGATGACCGTATCCACCTGTGGTCTGATTCCTGAGATATTGCGTCTTGGTCAAGACACAGACGTAGGCCTTGCGATTTCCCTGAATGCCCCTGATGATAGAACCCGGGACAAGATAATGCCCATTAACAGGCGCTATCCCATTCCACAGCTCATTGAGGCATGTAGACATTATCGGCTTTCCCGCAGGAGACGAATTACTTTTGAATATCTCCTCCTTGCCGGTGTGAATGACAGCGTTGAACAGGCAATTTCACTTGCAAAACTTCTCAAGGGAATCCCTTCAAAAATCAACTTGATACCCTACAACGAAAGCAATGATATTCCCTTCAAACGCCCAGTCCACGAACAGGTTCTGGCATTCCAGCAAGTGCTCAAAGAGGCCAATTACACTGCCATCATCAGAAAGAGCAAGGGGCGAGACATATCCGCCGCCTGCGGTCAGCTTTATACAGAAATAGAGCAGCCTAACCCGGATAAACAGGGAAAGTGACTAAAGTGAACTAAAGTTTAAAGTGCCTAAAGTTAAGGGTAAGCGTTCACGCCCATATTGTCATTTCGACCGAAGGGAGAAATCTTAAATGCCCATGACTGTGACATATTATGTGTATCTGCTCACAAATTGGAACAATAAAGTGATGTATCTGGGGGT
>QNAY01000127.1 GCA_003645605.1 Thermodesulfobacteriota bacterium | reverse complement strand
TAACCAAAACTGTCATTTCGAGCAAAGCGAGAAATCTTATCGTACTGAAAATACAGGCATTAAAGATTTCTCCCTACGGTCGAAATGACAAAAAGAGGGGTTTTCGTTCAGGCACTATTTACATTACAAGAAAAAACAACGGACAAAAACTCTATTGCACAGATAAATTGGTTAGAATATGGTCTTGAATCCATTTTTGATCCCACCACTCCATAGGATTAACAAATACCCCGTGGACCATCATTCCGAAGTGTAAATGATCCCCGCCGGCAAGGCCGGTCATGCCGGTTGTCCCTATCATATCTCCACGTTCCACCTTATCACCTGCTGATACCTGGATTTCGCTGAGGTGGGAGTACATACTGAAAAGGCCGAGGCCGTGATCCAGGATTACTGTATTTCCATAGATTCCAAGGTAGTCTGCAAACACGACAAGGCCGGCATTTCCTGCGGGGACCAAAGCGTGAGAAATTGAGGCATGGTCTGACCCCATATGATATGACCGGCCGATTTCTTTACCCTTGTATAAGTAATGACGCTCGTCTCCAAAACCTGCCCTGTAGGCTGAATTGGGAAGGCAAACAAATCTTCCGTGCCAGAGGATCTCAGGGACGCTTTTCTTACAATAACTTTTAATTTCCTGATTATTGCGACGCCTTAATTCGCTGTTAACTTCTAAAAATACTTCCAGGGGAGAGCCTTTGAATTCGGGGTATCTAGCCATGAAGTCCGGCATTTTCTGCTCAAGGAACCGGTCACTTATATTTATTGTATCTACCTTTGGAGGCTTATGAAGGATACGATGGGGGAAGCTGACCCTGGCAACGTTTCCAGCTTGATCTACCGCCTCGATGAGTACCTTCTTTGGCTTACTGACATTGAAAGGAACCGCCACCATGGCCACGTACATATCCTCTGCCCCTCCAGGTTTTGGATAACCCGGAAAAAACCTTTCGTCTATCCAGACCCCTGTCTTGCTTGGTAACTCATTTATTTTATAAGATACAAGACCGACACCTCCTGTCCTTATATTATGGACAGTACTTTTCACTGCTATCCTGGGTGGTGTTATGTCTATTGGGACTTCAGTTTCCCAAATCTGCTCATTGCCTTTGAGACCGTTTCGCCAGGACGAGTCTCTTGCGGTAATCCGGAGAATGGCTTTACCCTCAGTCATGCCTAACTCGAACGGTTTGATAACCCAGAAAATTTTTTCGTCCTTGACCCCGGATCCCCTCCACCACTCCTTTGTCTTGTAAATCTTAGGATCAAGTTCAAAGACTTTATCCCCTTGGCTCAAGACGGCAGAAATCGATCTTATTCCACTCCGGGCGTCTTTAACTTCAACCGTGAGTACGTACTCCCTCCCGATTGTCTCCGGGACTGAGACCACCTGCAGCTCTGGAGGACTTCCTTCCAAGAGAAAGTATCCAAGAAAGCATCCAGCAGCTATAAGGGCAGCCAGGATTATTAATGCAGTATAACCCAAAAATTTGCCCATTTGTTCCTCCCTTGAAAATCTCCGACCTAAGCGGTTAGCTGTTAGCGTTTAGCTTTGAAAAATCAGGATATTACGTTAATTAGTGCCTGAACGAAAACCCCTCTTTTTGTCATTTCGACCGTAGGGAGAAATCTTTAATGCCTATATTTTCAGTACGATAAGATTTCTCGCTTTGCTCGAAATGACAGTTTTGGTTAGTTTTCGTTCAGACACTAATTAGAAAAAACACCCAACGGGTGACAGTTTGTAATAGCTAATCGCTCAATTTGGGTTCTATCTTAAGGCCATTAAACTCGTTCATGGCAACTTCAATACCCTTCTCCAGAAAACACACCAGCCCCTTTATACTGACATCAAGGACATCATCTATCACTTGGGCCTCTTCCGGCAGGAAAGGTGATAAAACATATTTGTCTATTGGTACAGGACTGAAAGGCCTTCCAATACCGATCTTTAGACGGGGGAAATCCTTGCTGCCAACAGACCTTATAATGGATCCAATTCCTTTATGGCCTCCGGGCCCACCCCCCTGTATGAATTTAAGATTGCCCAGAGACAAATCCAGATCGTCATGTACCACCAGGAGCCTGCCCAAAGAAATTTTATAAAAGTTAAGGACTGAGGCTACGGCGTCACCACTCCTGTTCATGTAAGTAAAAGGCTTAAGCAGTATAGCAGGAATGCCACTCATGGACACTGATACACTCTCGTATGAGGGAAACTTCTTATGCGTGATAAAACCAAGGCCGAACTGATGGGCCAGACGATCCAAAACTGCAAAGCCTACATTGTGGCGGGTACACCTATATTGATGGCCGGGATTTCCAAGGCCCACCAAGAGTATCCTAGACAAGATCAGCCTTCACTTTCTATGCCTGCAGATAATCCAAACCACCTCGTCCAAGCACTGATCATGCCATTTACTCAGACTCCTCTTTTTCCTCAACCTCGCCTTCAGTCTCCTCTTCCTTCTCCTCTTCCTCAGCTCTTGAGGCCACGATAGTCATCAAAGTCGTCTCAGGATCATCCATTAAGCGGATTCCTTCCTGATCCGTAATATCTGAAACATGAACAACATCACCCAGTTCAAGATCAGAAACATTGATTTGGATATTTCGCGGAATGGCCAAGGGAAGACAAGATATTTTGACTGTCCGCTGGATGATCTCCAAGACACCCATATCTGTTTCAACACCCTTAGCCTTACCCGCTGCGGTAATTGGCACGTCAACCTGCACCTCTTCGTCCATGAGGACTTCATAAAAGTCTATATGACGTATTTTGTCATCCACCGGGTGCAATTGCAAATTTTTGATGAGGGCGGTATGACTACTGCTGTCTCCATTGCTCTTCAGATTAAGAGTTAAAAGCAATGGCTCCCCACCTGCCGAACTCAGAAGCTTGTTGAACTCATGAGTATTCACGGAAAGCGATATAGTCTCGGCCTTCGGCCCGTATAGCACTCCCGGGGTCTGCCCTGCATGACGGAGCTTACGGGCCACCCCTTTCCCTGCCTCTGTGCGTGCCTGGATATCTATTGCCACATTTTTCATTAAAAAAACTCCTTTTTAAACAAATAATGAACTTACTGAATCTTCATCATGTATGCGTCTTATAGCCTCTCCCAAAAGGGCGGATACAGACAGCACCTTAATTTTGTCAACTTTTTGAGCCTCTTCGCTGAGAGGAATCGTATCTGTAACAACTAAGGACTCTAGGACCGATTCCTTGATACGACTTATCGCGGGGCCTGAGAGTACGGGATGTGTAATACAACCATGGACCTCATTGGCACCATGTTCCTTGAGTGCCCGAGCCGCCTTGCAAAGGGTGCCGGCAGTATCCACCATATCATCCAGTATCACAGCCGTTTTTCCCTTTACGTCTCCGATAACATACATGACTTGTGACTCGTTAGGCCGATCTCTGCGCTTGTCTATTATGGCCAGTCCGGCCCCGAACCTTTTGGCAAAGGCCCTGGTCCGCTCCACACCACCCGCGTCAGGAGACACCATCACTACTTCTTCTGAAAATTTTTCCCTGAGAGAATCGAGCAATACAGGAGCAGCAAAGAGGTGATCCACGGGAATACTAAAAAAACCCTGAATCTGCGGGGCATGGAGATCCACGGCAAGGACCCTCCTGACACCTGCTGTGGTGATAATATCCGCTACGAGCTTGGCGGAAATAGGGACCCTTGGGGCTACCTTCCGATCCTGTCTGGCATAACCATAATATGGCAATACCGCCGTAATTCTCCTGGCGGATGCCCTTCTCAAGGCATCCGCCATTATGAGAAGTTCCATCATATTGTCGTTTACAGGGGGACAGGTGGGCTGAATTACAAACACATCCGCCCCTCTCACATTTTCCCCTATCTCCAAGTACACTTCACCATCACTGAAGGTTTGCACGGATGCCCTGCCAAGAGGCATGCTCAAATAATCACATATTTCCCGAGCCAAGTCAGGATTAGCATTTCCAGTAAAGATTAGCATATTATTTATTGACATAGCCTAAACCATTTAGGGTTAGTGCCTGAAGCCCACTTTAGGCACTTCAAACTCAATTAACTGATAATTTCTTAATTACATAATGGCTGGGGTGGGAGGACTCGAACCTCCGAATGCGGGCTCCAAAAACCCGTGTCTTACCACTTGACGACACCCCAACAGCCTTTTTTCAATTATAAACTTTCCACCAATAAAGTGTGAAGGCCTCTGTTGACTTCAAGACTAGAGGCTGCCCGATTGGCTGCTTCCTGAGACAAAAAAGCCCCAAGGACCGTCGATCCGCTCCCTGACATCAAGGCCGTTTCGGCTCCAAGTGCCACAAGCTCGTCCTTGATCCGGCCTATTTCGGGATATTTGCCTATAACCACCTTCTCCAGGTCATTCAACCACATGGCGGCTTGAATGACCTCTCCGGCGTCAAAAATAGTGTCCTGATCCTGCCCTGTCAATACGTAATTTTCATAAGCCCATCGAGTACTTATGCTAAAATCGGGATAGACCAGCACATACCATCCGTGCGGAACATTAACGACCTCAAGCTCCGTGCCTACCCCCCTTCCCGCCGCCGCAGGCGCTTCAAGAAGGAAAAACGGCACATCCGCACCGAGACTACAGCCAAGCGAATGGAGAGATGCCGCATTTAAAGGAAAGCCAGCCAACTCATTCAGACCTTTTAGCACAGATGCCGCATCACTGCTGCCGCCACCAAGACCTCCGCCTATGGGAATCCTTTTTTTTAAAAGGATTTTAACCACGAGATCCAGACCGGCTTTTTCCAAAAACAGCTCGGCGGCCTGATATGCCAGGTTGTCCGGGTCTGAGATCAACTCACTGTCAGGACATTCTAAATAAATCCCCTTTTTTTTACCCTGTTCCACAGACAGATCAATTTCGTCCCAGAGAGAAATCTTTTGGAACATTGTAAAAATAAGGTGATATCCGTCCGGACGGCGCCCTTTGATCAGCAAAAATAGATTTATTTTGGCAGGGGCCAAAAGGCTCAAGGAACTCATGTGATGGTTACGTTGGGTTTATTGGGTTATTTAGTGCCTGAACGAAAACCCCTCTTTTTGTCATTTCGACCGTAGGGAGAAATCTTTAATGCCTGTATTTTCAGTACTATAAGATTTCTCGCTTTGCTCGAAATGACAGTTTTGGTTAGTTTT
>QNAY01000126.1 GCA_003645605.1 Thermodesulfobacteriota bacterium | reverse complement strand
AATCAATTGGTGAACCGGATGAACCCAAACTGGAAAGACCTGAGTTCTGGATGGTAAAGATTTCTCTCTTTAGTCGAAATGACATGGCACCGCGAATCATGACACATTAGCGTGAACGGTTACCTTATATGAAATATCCAGATATATAACTGTCAAAGGACGTTGCAAACAGGCGGTTTGGAGCTATGTCAGCGAATGATTTTCCCTTTTCAGTGATGGTTACATAGTGTCTAAACGAAAAGTCCGTACAAACACAATTTTTAATTTTGAATTAAAAAAGGAAATAATATTAACATGTTAATGGTTCCCGACCTAAATTGAGAAAACAAAATTTGGGGTTTCCGTTCAGGCACGAGTTAGATAACTTCTGCGTGATCCTTCACGAACCCCGCTATCCGGAAAATATTGGGGCTGCCGCCCGATGCTGCCGCAATATGGGTGTCCCTCAGTTAATCGTTGTCCGCCCATATCGGTTTGACATGGAAAAGATGCTTAAGATGGCCACACATGAGGCGGCAGACCTAATAGAAACAATGCTCCTTTTTGACGATCTTGAGGAAGCCCTAGGCCCATTCCAGCATGTCGCGGGTACGACGGCCCGGACCGGCCGGCAACGCTTACCTACTCATACTCCACGGGAGATAGCAGAAAAACTGATTGACCTGGGTCCCAAAAATCGTATTGCCCTCCTGTTTGGCTCAGAAAAATGTGGACTAACAAATTTCCACTTACGAATGTGTCAGTCTCTTGTTAACATATCTACGACAGCTTTTTCATCTATTAATTTGGCCCAAAGTGTTATGATATTATGCTATGAACTATTCATAGCCAAAGGTTATGAGAAAAAGGTCCACCCAAAACTCGCCACCACAAGGGAGCTTGAGGGTATGTATAAACATTTGAAAAAAGCATTTATGGCTGTTGAATTGACTAACCCTCAAAATCCGGAATACTGGACAGATAATGCGAGACGACTCTTGGGAAGACAGGAACTCAGAGCCAGGGAAACAAAAATGATCAGGGGATTCTGTCAACAGATCCTCTGGACAATTAAGAACAAGAAACATTTTAAGCAATGAAAAAAAACGCCATAGTTCCCAAAAAAATTAAAGGGACTATCCTGGCATTTCTCTTGTGGTCAGTATTCCTGAGTCCGCTCCACGCAAAGGAGAACAACGCAGATATAACAGTAATAGTTTCTTCCCAGATCAGACCTTATGTAATGGCCCTTGAGGGACTACGTTCCAGCTTCAGACAACCCTTAACAATATACTACATGAATGCAAATCCGGAACTTATACATCATCATTTAAGCCGGAAAGACAATGACCTGCTGATAGCCATAGGGCCGGAAGCATCTATCCTTGTTTGGTCAACGTTAGATCCTGACGATAAAAAAATTGCCCTAATGGTCCTTGATCCGCAAAAACTATTGGCAGACCCCGAACCATGCGGAGTGGATATGAGGATACCCATTAAGGATCAGATATACCTGATAAAACAGCGGCTTGGGGAAAGAAAAAAAGTTGGAATCCTTTACAATCCCATGGAAAACAGGGAGTGGATCGCACAAGCGCAAAAAGAAGGCGTTGATCTTGGGATCAGTGTCATACCTTTACCGGTTCACAAGAGACATGAGATTACAAAGGTCCTTTCCTCAGCATATCAGAATATTGACACTTTGTTGTTCATTCCTGATTCTACTGTAATTTCAATGGCATTACTATCACATCTGGTTAAAGACGCTATGCTCCATGGAATTGCGGTTGTAGGCTATAACCACTTCTTCATAGAAATAGGGGCGGTTCTGGCCTTTAACATAGATTATGAAAGAGTCGGGATTTTAGGCGCCGAGCTGGCAAAAGATAGCCTGTCCGGTTCTCAGTGCGGGCTTGCATCTCCTCCCTTTGAGGTAGAATGGAATGAAAAAGCATGGAAGACAATTACTGAATATAGGGCATCTAGGTCTGAAGGAGAAATGCCATGAGGGCCTTAACCTTTCAGCAGAGGTTGTTACTAGGGGTGTTGCTCTTACTTGGCGCTACAACAATTACCCTTGGCCTGGTTGGGGCCCACCTGGGTGAAACTTTTTTGCGTATTCGATTTGAAGACCGGATGGCTTTTCTGGCCAGATATTTAGCCCTTAACTCTGAATTGGGCATGCTCATAGGTGATCAAAAGATGCTTGAGCGTCTGGCAAACAACCTCCTCTCAGAAAAAGACGTCGTTCAAGTCCTCGTAGAAAATGCAAAAGGTGAAATCCTGGTAAAAGTGGAATCCGATCCTCACACTCACTTAAAAGAGGCTATTGCCGAAATCAAGCTTAGACAACAGGAAGAAAACCAGGCCTTTTGGGGCTCATCAGTACAAAATCAAATACTCGGTAAAGTGCACGTAGTTTACACTACCTCAGGAATCGACGAGCTGCTGGCCAAACTCAGGACAAGATACGCTGTGGCTATTCTTGGTTTGGCAGCCGTTGGGCTATTGGCCTTTTTCTTCTTTAGCCGTTCACTGGTGGCGCCCTTGAAAGAACTTGTTAAGGCTTCAAGGATAGTAGCAAAAGGGGATTTAAACGCCTGTGTTGAACCAGGCTCACTGCCGGAGACCAACGAACTTGCTGAGGCATTTAACCACATGCTGGTTTCTCTGGCCGAGAGTCGCAAGAGCCTTGAAGAAACATACCAGGAGATGATTCAGCAAAAGGCCCTGGCCGAGGTAGGCCACTTTGCCCTTACAGTGGCTCACGAGGTCAAAAACCCTCTGGGAATCATTAAGGGAGCCCTAGACATATTCAAAAAACAGGATGTTGATAATGTGACTAAATCCACCATGATTGAATATGTGGACGAAGAAATAAAAAGGCTAAATCGGCTCATCCATGATTTTCTAGACTTTTCCAGGCCTCGAAAACCCATATTCGAAAAAGTTGAATTAAATGTTTTGATGAAAGACTTGATACAACGGCTGAAGCTGGAATGGGAAGAAAAAGGTATTGTTATTGACACTGATATTTCCGAAGAAAAATGCTTGTCACGAGCAGATCCAAACATGCTTTCTCAAGCCCTGTTCAATATTATCAAAAATGCCTGCGAAGCAAATGACACTGACGGGCATGTATTGGTAAAAAGCAGCTTGTCTCATGGGAATTGGATTGCTCAGATAGCAGATACCGGGAAGGGAATGGATCAGGAAACGCGAGACAAGGCACTTGAACCTTTTTTTACTACTAAGGCTCAAGGCACAGGTCTGGGGCTGGCATATGCTGCCAGAGTCATCGAGATACATCGAGGTGAAATGAATTTTACAGAGAATCAGCCCAAGGGGACGATCTTTGAAATACGACTTGAATGTAAAAAAGCGTAGGTATTTGGTGATTTGGTGATTGAAGGAGACGCTAAGGGAATTATGGCTTTTATATTGATAGTTGATGATGAACCTAAGATGCGACACATCCTGAAGATTATGCTGAGCCTTGAGGAACACAACGTGGAAGAAGCTCAAGACGGTGAATCAGCCCTGGCTATGCTTCGGGAAAAAGCCTACGATCTTGTTATTTCAGACATACGTATGCCAAGAATGGATGGGTTCACCCTGCTCGACCATATTCAGACAATGGAAGTCCCTTGTCCGGTCATCATCATCACTGCATACGCTACTGTTGACTCCGCTGTTAAGGCTATGAAAAAAGGGGCTGTGGATTACATTACCAAACCATTCGAGGAGTCACACATAATACTGACTGTGGAGAAGGCTCTGGGTATATCAAAAATCCTGACGGAGAACAGAGAACTCAAGGAGGAACTGAATAGATCTATAGAAGATGCCGACCTGGTATGTGTGTCTCAAGCTATGATGCATCTTTTGGAGGCGGCCCAAAAAGTGGCTGCAAAGGCAGATACAACGGTCCTGATTACAGGCGAATCCGGTACAGGCAAAGAGATAGTAGCAAAATTTATCCACCAAAACAGCCCTAGGGCCCAAAGACGTTTCGTAACAGTCAACTGTGCGGCAATAACAGCAAGCCTGGTAGAAAGCATTTTGTTCGGCCATGAAAGAGGGGCCTTTACCGGGGCGGACAGACGCAAACAGGGATTTTTCGAGTATGCAAGTGGCGGGACCCTTTTTCTGGATGAGATAGGTGATCTTCCCTTAGAGGCCCAAGCAAAGCTCCTAAGGGCCCTTCAGGAAAAGATCGTCCAGCGAGTTGGTGGGAATGAGCCGATTGAAGTGGATGTTAGAGTAGTTTGTGCTACAAATCAGGACCTTGATTCCCTGGTGAAACAGGGGAAATTCAGGTCGGATCTCTTTTATAGGATTGATGTTTTCCCACTACAGATCCTTCCATTAAGGGAGAGAATAGAGGCCATAGTACCATTGGCAGAGCATTTCATGCGGAAATTCCGGGAACGGCCTTCAGAAAAACCTCTCCTTACCCAGGGAGCTAAAAGGATTCTAATGGATCACACCTGGCCTGGAAATGTAAGGGAGCTGGCAAACGCCGTGGAGAGGGCCGTTATCCTGGCCGGAGAAGAACCTGTAACTACGGAACACTTGTCTTTTTTGAGAACCAACAAGGTACGGACCGGAACTGTTGAAGCCTGGAACCTTCCATCAGGCGGGCTGGCCCTGGAAACATTGGAACGTGATCTTATACGTCAGGCCCTGGAAAGGACTGGTAACAACCAAAGTGCTGCAGCAAGAATATTAGGCCTCACCCGCTCAAAGCTCAGGACCAGGGTAAAGCAACTGGAGGCACACAGTTGATAACCAACAGCCGGATCTCTTTCAAACATCTAAATATGCCCACATTTCTGATACAGATCATCGCCACACTGTCGTTCCTTTTGGCCGGCGCTCAAATCGCCCGGGCTATAGATACATCTCTTCTCTTTGTAGGCGAAGACCTGTCAGTACTTACTATTGCATCAAGGAGGGCAGAGCCTGCGGAACAGGCGCCTGCAGTGGCCCAGGTAATCACAAAGGAAGACCTTGAGCGTAATGGGGTCCGAACCCTTGGAGAGGCGCTGTCCATGCTGCCGGGATTTTATATGTCGCCCAGGGAATGGGGTACCCAGCCCTATCTCAGGGGGGTATCAAATAGTATCCTTTTTCTTTACGACTCGGTCCCCTTAACATCAGACAATACAAAAACCGTCAATCCCCTGGACGAAGAGCTTT
>QNAY01000125.1 GCA_003645605.1 Thermodesulfobacteriota bacterium | reverse complement strand
TGGCAAAGATCTCCCAGACAATGTGCGGTTAACGACATTAGGACGATTTTTGAGAAAGACTAGTCTGGATGAACTACCACAACTCTGGAACGTCTTCAAGGGAGACATCAGTTTGGTGGGGCCACGGCCTCTGTTGGAGAGATATAATCCTTATTTTAACGAGCGAGAACGTCTAAGGTTTTCTGTGAAACCCGGAATTACCGGATGGGCACAGATCCACGGTCGCAATGAAGCTTCATGGGACAAACGGCTTGAAAATGATGTGTGGTATGTGGAGCATTGGAGTCTTGGGCTGGATCTCAAAATCCTTGTACTTACGATAAAGAAAGTACTCAGTGGTAAAGGAGTCGTCGTAGATGCCCAGTCCGTAATGTTAGACTTAGACGAAGAACGTAAAGAATCGGGGCACAAAACGATCAGTGAAAAGTTCGTCATACATGAGGAATGTGATGGAAATAAGATTGGCTCGTGCTGAAGATGCAATTGGGATTGTCACGGTAATTCGTAATGGATTTGCCTCAAACTTATTAGAAAAAATTATTTATGGATGTTCAGGAGTAACGAAATATATACAGGATTTAATAAGATTCCCAGTCCCCCTGGCAGATACTATGTACATTATAGCTGTGACAGAGGATCAAGTTGTAGGATGCGTCGAGCTTCGTTTTTTTCGAGACGAAATCTTTCTGAATTATATCAGCGTGGTTTCTAACTTCAGGTCACGTGGCATAGGGAATAAACTTCTTAAAGCCGCATTAAACAGCATTAACCAAGACAGATACACCAAGTTGCGTTTAGATGTCTTCAGCCAGAATACTATAGCCCGGATTTGGTATGAGAGCTTAGGATTTCAGTACGAGTATTCAATTGGCTGGTGGGATATCCCGATCTGGGAATTGGATGATTCCGACTCAGCTATTATTACAGGATATCCTCAAGCGCAAGTCTGCCAGGAAAAGTTCGGATTTTCTCAGTTCTCACTAATCACACAGAATGGTGAATATTCAGTAGGGCGTATTGGTCACAATTGGTTTCGGTTAATTCAATCCAATGCTCTAATAGATCCTGGAGTTGCTAAAACCCTTTCTCACCTTGATGCAGACAGACACATACTCGCTCTTATTCAAGAAGGACAAATGCCCCCATCTGTGGCGGAGAACAGCCAGAGAGTAGCTGGCACTGAAAGAATGTGTATCGAACTCAAGAGACTGGTCTGAAATTTAAGTGAATTGGGAAATGGAAACTATAAGTCATTCAGAGATGATACCTGTAGACAATAAGAAAGAATGGATGAAGGCTCTAAATCTGTGTGGGCTTCATGACACTTACCACCTTCCTGAATACCATTCGTTAGCCGAAGGACTTGGAGAAGGCAGACCATATCTTTTTTTCTTTCGAAATCATAATGGCTGTGCTGCGTTACCCTTCCTGCTGAGGTCAATATCTGAGGTTGATGCTCTGGACGATTGCCAAGATATGGATATTTCGTCTGTCTACGGTTATCCAGGCATAGTTACGTCTGTTAATAGGGACGATCCTGGAGCTGACAGGTTTCGCAAGAGTTTTCAGTCTTCGCTGACAGAGAAACTCAAGAGCCTAAATGTCATAAGCTTCTTCAGTCGTTTGAATCCATTGATTCCAACATTATGGATGTTTGAAGGAATGGCAGAAGTCAGTCCTCTGGGGCCAACTATTGCTATTGACCTGAAATCTGGACAAGTAGATACTGATAAAGGAATGACTTCAACATATCGCTATGATATCCGAAAAAGAATTCTTGACGCACGTAATAAAGGGGTATTTTGCCGTGAGGACAGTGACTTTGAACATCTTAAGGAATTCATTCGAATTTACATAGAAACCATGGATAGAACCGAAGCCAGTGATTACTATTATTTCACTGAACAATACTTTTACGACATGAAAGAGAACCTTGGAGTTTCACTCAAACTTTTTGTGGCTGAATTGGAAGGTAAAATCATTAGCGCTGCACTTTTTCTGACAACATGTGGGATTATTCAATATCATCTTTCCGGTGCACCATCTAAATATCTCCAACTTGATGGTGCAAAAGTTATCCTTGAGAACGTGCATAGATGGGGAACGGAAAAAGGATTTAGGTGGTTGCATTTGGGTGGTGGTGTTGGATCATGTAAAGATTCGCTATTTAAGTTTAAATCCGGTTTTTCAAGATCCCAGCATTCTTACAAAATCTTTAAGATTGCCAAAATGGTAATAGATCCAAAAAAGTACGCCCATTTACTTGAAAGACGCCGTCTTTGGGCGAAACAAAATGGATATAGGTTCTTCCAAGACAGCTATTTCCCAGAGTACCGTACTCAAATATGTAAATGACAAGTTAGACAAGACGCAGATTTTCGCAGATATACACAGATAATATTATTCATAAATTTGAAAATTTTGATAATCTGTGTCCATCCGTGTCAAAAAATGGAAAATCCTATACTATTAAATTCTTGATCCTGAGCCTATGATAAATTTTTTAGAGGAAAGCTTTACTCACGCTGTGATGATTACCGGCTTTGTCTTTATGATGATGCTGGTGGTTGAGTATCTGAACGTCCTTTCCAGGGGATTCTTTCATCAGGAACTCCGCGACAGCCGCCTGAAGCAGTATCTGCTGGCTGGTTTTTTAGGAGCAACTCCCGGCTGCCTCGGAGCCTTTGCGGCAGTGGCCCTTTATTCCCATAGGGTGTTCAGTCTGGGAGCCGTGGTAGCCGCTATGATTGCCACCAGCGGAGATGAGGCCTTTGTCATGCTGTCCCTGATCCCCGAGAAGGCCCTGTTAATTTTTTTCATCTTGTTTCTGCTAGGTATCTTTTCAGGTTTTCTGACCGATTTCTTGCTTGGGGATAAGGCGATCAGTCGATCCGAATGTCAACAAGAATTCGCACTCCATGAAGAAGATGTGTGTCACTGTTTTCCGTGGGGACGTATAAAAGAACAGTGGACACATTGCTCCGTGGCTCGCGGAGTGCTGTCAGTAACTTTGTTATTGTTTCTTTTCGGGATACTCAGCGGCAAACTGGGGCCGCCTGCCTGGAACTGGATCAGAATCACCCTCCTCATGGTCTCAGGAGTAGCGCTTTTTATCGTATCCACAGTGCCGGAACATTTCCTGGAGGAACATCTGTGGGAACATATAGCAAAAATTCACGTTCCACGAATATTCTTCTGGACATTCGGAGCGTTATTCCTTATGCATATTCTTATTGATCAACTTCATCTTGAAGGCTGGATACAGCAAAACCAACTTATAGTATTGGCAGTTGCGTGCCTGGTTGGGCTCATCCCGGAATCAGGTCCACACCTGATATTTCTCACCCTGTTTTATCAAAATGCCATACCCTTCAGCATCCTGCTGGCAAGCTCCGTAGTGCAGGATGGTCATGGCATGTTGCCCATGCTTGCCGAATCACGTTTTGATTTTTTCAAAATCAAGGGCATCAATTTATTTGTCGGGTTATGCGTGGGCCTGACAGGTTATTTGACCGGTTGGTAATAGGACGACACAAAACACATAATAAAAAGAGGAAACTATGAAAATTATCGTTGCAGGAACCGGTTATGTAGGTCTTGTGCATGCTGCAGTGTGTTCAGAATACGGCCACGAAGTGTATGCATATGACATTGACGCTGACAAGATTAAGGCATTTTCGACCGGTCAGACTGAAGAAATTGAAAAATACGTCAATGAACCGGGATTGACTAATATTATCAAGGAAACACTTGGCAAATACCTATTCTTTACTTCTGATCTGGACTCAATCTTAGAAGGTACTGATGCTATTTTCATGTGTCTGCCGACTCCTCCAAATCTGGATGGCTCCACTAATCTTACTTTTTACAATGCCGCAGCCGAGAATATTGCCATGACAGTTGCAAAAAGGAAAGACAATCGCAGAATTGTTTTTGTGAATAAAAGCACTGTACCTATTGGGACAGCGCGACACCTGCAGGAGATCATGGATACCCACGATGTGGAAAACTTTGGTATTGCTTCCAATCCTGAATTCCTGGCGGAGGGAACGGCTGTCGCTCAGGCACGAAATCCGGACCGGGTTGTGGTAGGTTGCGACAACGAAGAAGACTTTAAAATTCTTCGCAGGGTATATTCCCAATTTGTCAACCACGTTCGAGTAAAATATATAGAGACCACACCTGAGTCTGCGGAAGCAATTAAGTACGTTGCCAACACCTTGCTTCTCACCTACATATCCTTCTGGAACGGCGTGGGAGCGAAAATTGGGGAAAAATATCCCAATGTCAAAATAGATGACCTTAGGCTCGGAGTTACGGCAGACGACAGAATAAGTACATGGGGATCATCTGTGAGCAACGGAGCAGGTGGAAGTTGTTTCGGGAAAGATATTGCTTCATTAATTTATCAAATGCGAAAAGTAAACGTTAGCACGAAGATGCTTGAATCTTCCTATGAAGTTAACGAATTTCAAAAAGTTTACCTCATTGACAGGGCCATAACCGAGCTCGGGTTCCAATTCAATAACAAGACAATTGCTGTATTGGGTCTGGCATTCAAGAAACACACTAACGACATGCGTGATGCTTCTTCCATCAAAGTTATCGAATCTCTGCTGGGGAAAGGAGTGGCCAAGATAAAGGCTTACGACCCTTTAGCAATTGAGACTGCCGCGGCCGAGTTTTCCATATCTAAAAATATCCTTTTTGAAAAAATTGACTATTTCCATACAGCCAAAGAGGCACTGGAAGGATCTCACGCGCTTTTTGTTTCCTCTGATTGTGAAGAATTCCGGGGACTTTCCCGAACTGTAGAGGAAAGCGTTAAGCCGCCTTACCTTGTGATGGACGGGCGGCGCATGATCGCGGATTTCGAAGAAATGGTTTCCAAAGGGTTCAGCTATTTAGCAGTGGGTGCTATGGCTATGAAGCCGGAATAAAATTTTGTAAGCGTTTACAGGGCACCGCATCTGCTTTGTTGTCAGGCACTTGAAGTACAGAGAGTACGTCTGCATACCCGTACGCCTCGTATCTGCAGCACCCTGTAAACGCTTACGGTTCGGTGGATTGCGGTAAAACGGGCGTTGTAATCCCGTGAACGGTTACTAAAATTCGTAAGTGTTCACGCCCATATTGTCATTTCGACCGAAGGGAGAAATCTTAAATGCCCATGACTGTGCCATATTATGTGTATCTGCTCACAAATTGGAACAACAAAGTGATGTA
>QNAY01000124.1 GCA_003645605.1 Thermodesulfobacteriota bacterium | reverse complement strand
GGTGAACCGGATGAACCCAAACTGGAAAGACCTGAGTTCTGGATGGTAAAGATTTCTCCCTTTGGTCGAAATGACATGGCAGCGCGAATCATGACACATTAGCGTGAACGGTTACGATATTTATATATCATGACTGCACGAAGGATTATGTCCTGAAGGGTGACAGGGGCTATCTCAAGAAAATAGCGCCTCAGAAAAGCCTTTTTTATACCGGGGACAGGAAGGGACTCCCCATCGGAAATCTGACCAGTCAGTTCTTTGCCAATGTCTACATGAACGAACTGGACCAGTTTGTAAAGCATCGCCTGAAATGCAGATACTATCTTCGCTACTGTGACGATTTTGTGATGCTTCCCGAGGAAAGGGGCAGGCTGGTTGAGTGGAAGTCTGAGATAGAGCGGTTTCTGGCAGGAAGGCTGAGGCTTCGTCTAAACAGGAAAAGACAGTCTTTTCAGCCGGTGAGCAACGGCATAAACTTTCTGGGCTATATTACTCTGCTTGATCCAAAGCTTCCAAACGTCGCAGGGAACGTGATTGTAAATCATGTCATATTGAGACGTTTTTTGCCCGGCCCTTACACCTTTATTCTGCCTGGATCCCGGGAAGTACCCAAAATGATGCTTACAAAACGCCGCACTGTTGGAATTCGTATTCCCTATTAACCGGTTTGTGAGGCAATAGCTGAGGCACTGGGCAACCCGCTCATAAGCACCTCAGCTGTCATAGGTGATGGACCTGTATGGTCAGATCCCAAAGAAATTAATGAAGTCTTGGGAAAGAGATTGGCTATGGTCGTAGATTGCGGAATTATTTCTGCGGTGCCGTCAAGCGTTACATCGTTGGTAAATGACGAACCCTTGGTGTTCAGGAAGGGGAGGGGTGATTGCTCTATTTTTACAGATACTGAATGATGAGTCCTGAATTATGGAAGGGAATTAGACTTCAAGTCCTTGCCTGTCTTGAAAACTACGCGGTAATTTGAAGGGCATACTGTGAGCAAACCTGTCTTGGGATTTACAAATTCGCGTTTTTTTTGCCTATGTAGTGAAAAACTTCCTATCCCCCTGATCTCTACCCTTCTTTTTTCTTTAAGCGCTGAAATCATCGCGTCAAAAACCACATCAACTACGGTTTCGAGGTCTTTTTTCATGTGTTGCGAAAAACCCTGTTGCAACCGGACAACAAGATCACCCTTCAATATAGACTGTTGCTGTTGCTCAGATTCCAT
This sequence comes from Thermodesulfobacteriota bacterium, assembly GCA_003645605.1. Lineage (GTDB taxonomy): Bacteria > Desulfobacterota > Dissulfuribacteria > Dissulfuribacterales > UBA3076 > UBA3076. The sequence goes on along the minus strand of QNAY01000124.1, from coordinate 3,999 downwards.
AAGAAACCGGGCTGCCTGCGGAAGATCCCAGTAACTGCCGGAGAGCATTGCCCAAGGTCTTTGTCCCTTCTTCCTGTAAAAGTTCCCTCATGATTGAAATGCGATCCTTCTTGGGATAGACGAGTTCCGGTCTTCCTTCTATTCCTGCCAGACCGGCAGCCTTATCTACAGCCACGCTGAAGTTGCCCAACTGGTCTACCAGTTTGGCATCCAGGGCCTGATGACCTGTCATAATACGTCCATCAGCAATGGCTGAAACCTGTTCTTTAGGGAGCTTTCGACTCTTGGCTACTGCCGTTACGAATTGCTTTTGTATGTCTTGCATTACTCCTTTGAGCAGAGCCCGTTCATCTTCTGTCATATCTCTGGTAATGGAGCCCAAATCCTTGAAAGTCCCGCTCTTTACCACAGTTGTCTTGATACCGAGTTTTTCCAGCAGACCTTCTATATTGGGCACCTTCATAATAACCCCGATACTTGCCGTCACCGTGCCGGGGTTAGCTACAATATGCCTGGCACCTAAAGACGCATAGTACCCACCTGATGCTGCTACTGTGGCAAGAGATGCCACTACAGGCTTTTTCTGGTCAAGCCTTTGGATCTCTTCATATAGTTCCTGAGATGCCCCAACAGCACCACCAGGGCTGTTTATACGGATTACCACGGCCTTGATTTTCTGATTATATCGAAAATCCCGCAGGGCCTTTATGGTAGCCTCGGGCTCACTGATAAGACCTTTGATATCCACCACTCCGATTTTATCTCCGTGGTAGATCGAAGGACTGGTAATCCCGCCTCTTGTTGTCCACAATATTAACAGAAAAAAAGCCACTGTGATGAGTACGGTGAACACTCCGATGGTAGCCAGAGCTACCAATAACGGATGGGTATATCGGCGTTCTTTGCGCGTCCGCAACTCTTGCATGATCCCGGCTTATTCCTCCCGGTCCTTGTCTTCCTCAGAATGAGTACGATTGTGCTGTTGTACTAATTCTTCCTGAAGCAGGCTGCCCAAAGTAGTACCGGTAGGCCTGTCGGTGCCGCTGTATTCATCAAAACGTGAACGCTCCTCATCTTCAGATATTCGCTTAACAGAGAGCCCTATACGCCTCTCCAGGGGGGCTACATGGATAACCTTGGCACTGATTTCATCTCCTACCTGAAACATTCCAACCGGTGTCTTGATTTTGCCGGGTCCCAACTCAGAAACGTGAATCAAGCCCTCCACTCCCTCTTCAAGCTCAACAAATACCCCAAAATCCGTTACGTTCGTCACCTTTCCGGCAACCTGGCTATTGACAGGATATCTCTCCGGAGCCGACTCCCATGGATCAGGATGAAGCTGTTTAACGCCTAGGGAAAAACGTTCCTTTTCCTTGTCGATATTGAGTACTACGGCCTGGATAGCCTCCCCTTTTTTATAAATTTCATTGGGATGTTTGATCCTTTTGCTCCAAGAGAGGTCTGAGATATGAACAAGCCCGTCTATGCCTTCCTCAATGCCTATGAACAGACCGAACTCAGTTATATTCTTTACTGCTCCCTCAATCACCGTACCAATTGGATAGCGATCCTGGACCAGATTCCACGGGTTGGGTTCTATCTGCTTTAGCCCCAGGGATATCCTCTGAGCCTTGGAGTCAACCTTAAGCACAACTGCCTCGACAACATCTCCCACATTAACCATCTGAGATGGATGACGTATACGCTTTGTCCACGACATTTCAGACACATGGATTAGACCCTCTACGCCTTCCTCGAGTTCTATAAATACACCGTAATCAGTAAGGCTTACCACCTTGCCGGTCACTCTTTTTTCCACAGGGTACTTCTCTTCCACTCGCAGCCAAGGATCTTCAGTAAGCTGCTTCATGCCCAAGGAAACCTTTTCACTTTCACGATCAAATGTGAGAATTTTCACTTTAATTGTGTCACCCACATTAAAGAGCCTGGAAGGATGTTCTACACGTCCCCATGACATATCGGTGATATGGAGAAGCCCATCGATCCCTCCAAGATCCACAAATACGCCATAATCCGTGATGTTTTTGACATCTCCTTCTATAACTTGCCCTTCCTCAAGAGAAGCCAGGGTATTAACCCTTTTCCCAGCCATCTCTTTTTCCAGAAGGAACCTGCGGGAAACCACGACATTCTCTCTGCGGCGATTACACTTCAGAATAGCACATTCTATAGTCTGATTTGCAAGGGCCTCAGGATCACGAACAGGCCTGAGATCGATTTGAGAAAAGGGTAGGAAAGCTGTTACTCCGCCCTTGCGGTCACCAATTCGCACAGACAAGCCACCTTTTACCCTGGATGTCACGGTAGCCTTTACTGGAATTTCCGCTTCAAATGCCTTTGCTATTTCTTCCCATACTTGACGGCGGAGGGCCTTGGAATAGGAAAGCCTTAGCATTCCCTCGTCAGGGTCCCAACGTTCAAGCAACACCTCTACAGTATCTCCTGCAGAGACGGTTATCTCTCCTTCTTCATCACGAAATTCCCGAATCGGGATCAGACCTTCTGACTTATATCCGACGTCGATCATAACGGATTCTTTGCCGACGCGTACAACAGTACCTTCGAGGATTTCTCCTTCCTGAAAGGTGCGAAGACTTTGCTCAAAAAGGTCTTTAAACTGGTCCATGTCACCGGTTTCTTCCAGCGGCATATTTTCTTCTAAAACCTCGGAATCTGTTTGAGAAGTTGCGGCCTCCTGATCAGAGACAGCCGTTAGAGTTTGTTCCTGAGTTACCTCACTCGCCACTTTTTCCATTACCCAATAACCCTCCTAAAAAAACGAATGCTATCTTATACCAGGACAATCTATAAAGTTCAATGGGTATAAAAACCAATATAAGGTTTACAGAAGACTTGAACTTACTGTCTGTTAATGTCTAATTGTGCCTCACTTGTGGAGTCATTCATTTAGAATTAAGGTAAGCGTTCACAGGGCACCGCATCTGCTTTGTTGTCGGGCACTTGAAGTACAGGAAGTACGTCTGCGTACCCGTACGCCTTGCATCTGCAGCACCCTGTGAACGCTTACAGTTCGTTAGGTTGTGGGAAAACGGGCGTTGTAACCCCGTTTCCCAATCTCCAATTTCAATGTTCCGTGAACGGTTGCAAAATGACTTTTAGCTCAGACGACAAACAACATAAGCTTCCTCTTGCTGTATGCCTTGTAAGCGGAGGTCTTGATAGCTGTGTTGCCGCTGCTATTGCTATACGCAATTGCCGTCCGGCCTTCCTTCATGTAAATTACGGTCAGCTTACCGAAGAGCGAGAACTCCTGGCTTTTGATGCAATAGCTGATCACTATGGAGTTAAGGACCGCTTGAAGGTCGATATGTCCTATCTTAAGTCAATAGGTGGTTCCGCCCTCACAGACCCGGCAATACCAGTGCCGGAAGAGTCCCTTGGGGAATCAGGAATTCCGGTAACATATGTCCCTTTCAGGAATACCCATCTGCTGGCCGTGGCAGTCTCATGGGCAGAGGTGCTTGGAGCCGGATACATATACATAGGGGCCACAGAAGTGGATAGCTCCGGGTACCCGGACTGCAGGAAATCTTACTTTGATGCCTGCCAATTGCTCATAAAGGAAGGGACACTGCCTGAAACGAAGATTGAAATAATAACTCCATTAATCGATTATAATAAGGGAATGGTGGTAAAAGAGGGCCTGGCTCTAAAGGCCCCTCTGCGCCTCACCTGGTCATGTTATCAAAATCAAGATGTGGCATGTGGAAAATGCGATTCCTGCCTTCTGCGAATAAAGGGCTTTGCCGCAGCAGGAGTATCGGACCCTATACGATATGCTAATGTAACCGTTTAAAGGTTAAGAGGTTCAAGAGTTGAAAGGTTAAGTAAATTTGTAAGCGTTCACGCCCATATTGTCATTTCGACCGAAGGGAGAAATCTTAAATGCCCATGACTGTGACATATTATGTGTATCTGCTCACAAATTGGAACAATAAAGTGATGTATCTGGGG
>QNAY01000123.1 GCA_003645605.1 Thermodesulfobacteriota bacterium | reverse complement strand
TAAACATCCCAGGCAAGACCGCCAACGTACATGTCATAATCAGCATCATTGCCAATCTTGTTGTCATCGTCTTGATCAAAATGGTCATAACGGGCAAACAAGGAAAGCTTTCTGTCAAGGACAGGAAGCCTCAGATTCCCGAAAAAGGAATAACCCTCAGTATCCAGTGCATCACCATCTGCATCTATCCATGTTCCCTTCGCATTGCCTTCAGTCTGAAAATACTGGGCAGTGAGAATCCCCCATGGATGCTCGTAGCTCAGCATTCCCAGGTTTACCTCATAGTCCGGGTAGTCCCCGTTTGAGGCCTTAGCGTTACCCTCTCCATAAATACCAAAATAGCTCAACTGAAGGCCGGGTATGACATCAGGCAGGGGACGCAAGGTAAGCCGGCCTTCAGCCACCTTGTTGTTATTGCCTTCGCTTGAGTGATAACCTGATCCGTTATAAACTCCAAGGTGCCAGCTTCCGAAGCGGCCATCATAGTGATGATTTCCTGTCTTCTCCTTTGCATCCTCCAGCTTTCCGGCAATATCGCCACGAAGGCTGATCCCGGTATCAGCAGAGTTGAAGGTATGTGCCCGCTCTATGGCCATTGTACCCTGGCAGCGATACGGATTTATATGTTCCTCAAAATCCAGCCAGGGGATATGCCCCAATCCGACCTCGGATTTCATGCCGGTAAGGGGTCCAAGGTCAGGCGGTCTAAACTCAGCATAGAGGTATTTGAGGCGTTCTTTATAATCTCCATCACTATCTTGGTGAGTATCAAGGGTTATTCGTGTGTGCATCCATGGAAGGATCTCTTTCTTCACAGTAAGGTAACCCCGGGTGATTCTGAAATGGTTGAAGCTGGAATCCTTGTCATCAGATTCCGGCATAATGCCATTTGAATAGTCTACGTACGCCAGCATCCCAACTTTCAGTCCCTTTAAGGCCTTTGGCACTGCCAGTTCCTTGTCTTTAATTTCCTTCACTACCTCCTGCTTACGCTGTTCTTCCAGTACAACTGCCTCTTTCTGCATTTCATTCAAGAGCTGTTGGGCTTCTGGATGCGAAAGGATCCCTTTTTCAACCAGCTTATTGACCAAAATATCAACTTCCCCACCCCAGGACTGAATGCTGCCAAATGTTATCAATAAACTCGTTATGATAAATACAATGAGTAAATTTTTCTTCATATTTTTCCCCATACCTTTCCATTATCTATTAAATATTATGTAACCGTTCACGGGATTACAGCGCCCGTCTTACCGCAACCCACCGAACTGTAAGCGTTTACAGGGTGCGAGGCGTACGGGCACGCATACGTACTCCCTGTACTTCAAGTGCCCGGCAACAAAGCAGATGCGGTGCCCTGTGAACGCTTACAATATTATGGGCCTCTCTCCGCCTTTCTTCTAAAATTACAAACTTCACCTCCTCTCGATAAAAACCTGTAAGCGTTTACAGGGTGCTGCAGATGCGAGGCGTGCGGGTACGCAGACGTACTCCCTGTACTTCAAGTGCCCGACAACAAAGCAGATGCGGTGCCCTGTGAACGCTTACAGGTTATTATGGTTCAGGTTCGTTAAGACTGGATGACTTTATGGTTAGATTTTGGTTAAATTGATAGGATGGTATAATTTAGGAATTCATTCTTTGGCTTCAGGTTCGACATTTCCGTGCCGGATGATCTCCCCTTGAACCATGTAAACGACCTCTTCGGCAATGTTGGTGGCATGGTCTGCTATGCGCTCAAGGTGACGGCACATCAAGAGCAGGTTGATCAGATAACCCACGCGATCAGTATGTTCACGTATGGCTTGTTTTATTACGTCATAGGCTTGGTCTTTCATATCATCTATTGCATCATCCAATTTAAGGACATCCAGCGCCAAGATATCGTCCATGTTCACAAGGGCGTCCAGACTCTTTTTGAGCATGGAGGCCGTCTTCTCTGCCATCAAGGAATAATCAAAGGGGATATCGAGCCGTTCCCGTTTAGCAATGATCTGTATCCGTTCTGCGATATTTACTGCCTCATCACCTATCCTTTCCAGGTCGTTGTTGATCTTGATCACAGCAATAAGAAACCTCAAATCCACGGCAACCGGCTGATGCAGCGCCAGAAGCTTCAGGCAATCTTCTTCCACTTCTATCTCAAAGTCATCTACTTCGTAGTCACTCTTAATGATTTTTTCCGCAAGATTCGCATCTCTTAACTCAAGGGCCTGGATAGCCATGCGGACACGCTCTTCAACCATGGCTCCCAGGGAGAGGATACTCTTTTTTAGTTTCTCTAACTCTTTCTGTAAACGTATGGTCATAACACTTTCCTCACTCACTATCCGAAACGGCCCGTGATGTAATCTTCTGTCTGTTGGAGCTTAGGTTTAGTAAAAAGCATCTCAGTATCATCCTTTTCGATAAGCTTTCCCAGATAAAAAAAGGCGGTAATATCGGACACGCGTGCTGCCTGCTGCATGTTGTGCGTAACAATTATGATTGTATATGATTTCTTCAATTGATGGATCAGTTCTTCGATCTTTTGGGTAGCGATTGGATCCAGGGCCGATGCCGGCTCATCCATAAGAACCACTTCAGGCTCAATTGCCAGGGCCCTGGCAATACAGAGACGTTGTTGCTGGCCGCCGGAAAGACCAAGGGCTGAATCATTAATTCTGTCTTTGACTTCATCCCAGATAGCGGCCTGAATGAGGCTCTTTTCAACCTGGTTCGCAATATAGGACTTATCTTTTATGCCGTTTACTCTCAGGCCGTATGCAACATTTTCAAAAATGGTTTTTGGAAAAGGATTGGGTTTTTGAAATACCATGCCGACATTGCGACGAAGTGTGACCACATCCACATTTGGATCATTAATGTTTTTATTATCCAGCAGGATCTGCCCTTCCACCCGGCTGATAGGAATCAGATCATTCATCCGGTTCAGGCAACGCAATAGAGTACTTTTGCCACAGCCTGAAGGGCCGATGAAAGCAGTTACCTGGTTTGAATAAATGTCCAGGGAGATGTCATGCAGGGCCTTAAAGTCACCGTAATAGAAATCTAAATTTTTTATTTTAATTTTTAAAGAATGTTCCATTATGAATCACATCCGTCTCTGGAGCCTGGCCCGGTAGATAATAGCAATAAGATTCAGGCCAAATACGAGGACAATCAGCACAAGGGCCGTTCCATACTGGAGATGTCGCGTGGCTTCGATCTCTGTTCCGGCCGTGGCCAGAACATAGATATGATAAGGCAGGGCCATGATTTCATCAAAAACAGAAGTCGGCAGAGATGGTGTATAGAATACGGCTGCGGTAAACATAATGGGCGCAGTCTCCCCCGCAGCCCGGCTGATCCCCAGGATGGCACCGGTAAGGATGCCAGGCAAAGCAGCGGGCAGAACCACCCTATAGATGGTTTGCCACTTGGTGGCGCCCAGTCCCAGGGACGCCTCCCGATACGTGTCCGGAACGGACCTCAGGGCCTCCTCGGAAGATCCGATAATTACAGGCAGGGTGAGTACTCCCAGCGTCAGGGAACCGGCAAGGATACTCACTCCCATTTTTAACCATACTACAAAGAAGGCAAGACCAAAGAGACCAAAAACCACTGAAGGCACACCGGCAAGGTTGTTGATCCCTATACGGATAGCGCGAAGCAGCCGGCCTGGGCGGGCATACTCATTAAGATAGATGGCAGAGGCTACTCCGATGGGAAGGGCCACCAGGATGGCACCCAGACTCAAGCAGAGTGTACCGACGATACAGGGCAGAATCCCGCCTTTAGTCATTGAATCCATGGGCGGCTGCGTAAGGAATGTCCAGTTGATGGCCCGCCACCCTCTTGCCACAAGAAAATAAACAACGACAAGCAATGCGATTCCATTAATGGCAGCGGAGAGCCTGAAAAGTCCAAAAATCGTGACCTGGATCAGTTTGCGACGTCGTAGAAGACTATTCATGTTGGATTGTTGATTTATGATTGTTGATTGTTGATTGTTCTTGCGAATTCCAATTGCCATACACAACATTCTCAAATTTAGGTTATTGCCTTTTTTAAATTCAAAATTGTGTCTGAACGGCCTTTTCGTTCAGGCACAATTTATAGAGTTGCAGCTCCAACCTGCCTGTATTTGTTGGAGATGTGTTCAGATACGAGGTTGAAAAGCAGGGTGAAGGCAAATAATACAACGCCCGTAGCGAACAGGGCATAGTAGTGATCGCTCCTGAAAGGGGCCTCTGCCATTTCCGCTGCAATGCTGGCAGGCATGGGCCGGACCGGATCAAATATTGAGGACGGCAACTGGGCCGCTCCACCGGCAATCATAAGTACTACCATGGTCTCACCAATAGCCCTCGACATACCCAGAATGATGGCGGTCGAGATGCCTGAGAGAGATGCGGGAAGGATTACCCTGGCGATGGTCTCCCATTGAGTAGCTCCCAAGGCCAGAGAGGCCTCTTTAAGTTCCAGGGGTACGCTATAAATGGCATCTTCAGAGATGCTGCAGATGGTCGGGACGGACATGAATGCCAGCATAAGTGACGCATTGAAAAGATTTAAGCCAGTTGGGATATTAAAGATTTCCTGAAGGAAAGGAGCAACTATTACCATGCCGAAGAAACCAATGACAACAGAAGGCAGGGCTGCCAGAAGTTCCACAATAGGTTTAACCCATTCCCGCAGCCGGGCAGAGGCGGACTCTGCAAGATATAGAGCGGTCATCACCCCCAGCGGAATGGAAATAACAGCGGACATAGCAGTAACAGCCAATGATGCCACGATCAGCGGGAAAATACCAAAATCCGGGGGCTCGTCAGTGGGGTACCAGTACCGTCCGAACAGGAAATCGTAGACAGAAACCTTGCTGAAGATAGGAAGTCCTTCCCAAAACAGAAAAACGACAATTAAGGTTAATATTGTTATGGAGGTCAGTGCGACAGAGAAGAAAAAGAAGCGTATTATACGCTCCTTTCTCTGACGGCCTTTTCCGGTCTGCTTGTTTTTTCTCATTCTGTTTTAAGTAAATCCTGTAACCGTTCACAGGTTCAAAGTTTATAATTGTGTTGATTCGTTTTTCTTTTCATCCAATCATCCATTTTTTGTAACCGTTCACGCTAATGTGTCATGATTCGTGCTGCCATGTCATTTCGACCAAAGGGAGAAATCTTTACCATCCAGAACTCAGGTCTTTCCAGTTTGGGTTCATCCGGTTCACCAATTGATTCTTCTTCTCTCTTCGCCATTTCTTTATTTCTT
>QNAY01000122.1 GCA_003645605.1 Thermodesulfobacteriota bacterium | reverse complement strand
AATTAGTGAACCGGATGAACCCAAACTGGAAAGATCTGAGTTCTGGATGGTAAAGATTTCTCCCTTTGGTCGAAATGACATGGCAGCGCGAATCATGACACATTAGCGTGAACGGTTACAATATTCAATAAACCCGTTGTAGGGGCGAACCTGTGTGTTCGCCCGTTGTTTGAGCAGATACGCAGGTCTGCCTCTACAAATGGAAGGAAATTCAAACCGAATGATATTAAAAGTCTATACAGTTGGTCCTCTGGATGTTAATGCCTATATAATAGGATGCCCTGATACGCACGAGGCCATGGTTATTGATCCCGCAGGGAGTGAAGAAAAACTGGCAAAAGAAATCACTGATTCAGGCCTCACCCTGCGTTACATAGTCAATACCCATGGTCACCCGGACCACACCTGTGGAAATCAGAAAATGAAAGCCATTACCGGGGCACCGGTGTTGATGCACAAAGCCGACGATATCATGTTCAGAAATCCTGAGACAGCCGAAATATTCAGGGCGTGGGGTTTTGAGCCTGCTCCTCCGGCAGACGAATATATTGCCCACAGAGATGTAATTAAGGTCGGCAATCTCAGGTTTGAGGTAATCCATACTCCGGGACATTCGCCTGGCTCAGTATGTCTTTATGGGCATGGCTATATAATTACCGGGGATACCCTTTTTGTCGGTGCTGCCGGACGGACGGATCTGCCGGGAGGCTCATTCGAGACCTTGACCAAATCCCTCAAGACCCACATTTTCCCCCTTCCCGACCCCACCATAGTGCTCCCCGGGCACGATTACGGGGACAGTCCCACATCCACTATTGGACAAGAGAAAAAGACCAATCCTTACCTTAAAGAATTTAGTTATTGAGAGAATTTAGTGATTTACTGATTTGGTGATTTGGTGATTGACAGGAATCAAGAAACATACGGCACCAGTGATTGATCTCCTGAAAAAGGTCCTGATTTCCTGTCCGGCTGGTCTTCCCATCTGCAGTGTGTGGGATGATCTGGTCTCTGCTGTAAGGCAGAACCAGGTCATAATTGTCAGTGGTGAAACAGGTTCCGGGAAGACCACCCAACTGCCCAAAATATGCCTCGCAGCAGGAAGAGGTGCACATAGGAAGATTGCCTGCACACAACCCAGGAGGGTGGCGGCTATAACTGTGGCAGCCAGAGTTGCCGAAGAACTGGGGCCTCAAGGACCCAGACTCGTGGGTTACAAAATACGCTTTAGAGACAGTACCGGGCCTGAAACCAGGATCAAATTTGTAACAGATGGCATGCTCCTGGCCGAAGTGCAGCAAGATCCCAGACTCAGGGCGTATGATACCATAATTGTAGATGAGGCCCATGAGAGAAGCCTGAATATAGACTTCCTCCTGGGGATACTCAGAAGACTCCTGCCGGTCAGGCCTGGACTAAAGGTCATTATCACATCCGCCACAATGGACACTGCTCATTTCTGCCAGGCATTCGGCAAGGTCCCGGTAATAGAAATTGCAGGTCGCGGTTATCCCGTGGAGATACAGTACAAACCTATAGAACAAGATGAAGAATCTGACATAACTACTGTTGAAAAGGTTATTTTCGCAACTGAGGAGATTAGGAGGAAAGATCCTTTTGGTGACATACCTGTCTTTCTTCCCACGGAAAGAGAGATACTGGAAACCGTCAAAATCCTGAAGGCCCGGTGTCAGGATGAGGCCCTGGTACTTCCCATGTACGGCAGACTGGCCGCTTCTGACCAGAAACGCATATTCAGGCCTGCCCCTGTTCAGAAAATCGTAGTGGCTACGAACGTAGCCGAGACCTCCATTACAGTCCCTGGAATCATATATGTCGTGGATTCGGGTCTGGCTCGAATTGCCCGCTATAACGTCAGGTCCCGCACAAAGGCACTTCCAATCGTTCCCATATCTAGGGGCAGTGCGGACCAAAGGGCGGGACGTGCAGGGAGGGTCCATGCCGGGGTCTGTGTTCGGCTTTACAGCGAAGAAGACTACGAGGATAGGCCCGAATACACTCTGCCTGAAATCCGCAGATCAAATCTGGCCGAGGTCATACTGCGTCTCTACTCAATGAAACTTGGGCCTGTTGATAAATTTCCTTTTGTGGATGTCCCATCTTCCCAGGCCATAAAAGAGGGATTTACCACACTGAGAGAATTAGGGGCACTCAATGCAGCAGGCAGGCTGACCAGGACAGGGAGAATTATGGCCAGGCTGCCTCTTGATCCCAGAATTTCCAGGATGATTATTCAAGCCCGACACGAGAATGCACTGAAAGAGGTTGTCATAATTGCATCGGCCATGAGTATCCAGGACCCCAAAGAACGTCCGGCGGACAAAGAAAGCCAGGCAGACCAGGCCCACAGTTCCTTTAAAGACCCTTCTTCGGATCTACTAACCTTTATCAAGATATGGAATGCCTATCACAAAGAGCTGAAAGCCGGGCGCAGCAGGAATCAGATACGAAAATACTGTAGAGAGAACTTCCTCTCCTACAACAGGATGCAGGAATGGAAGGACATCCATGATCAAATAATGGATATCCTCCAACAAGCGGAAGAATTCCCCCAAATCACCAAATCACAAAATCACCAAATTACAAAATCACCAAATCACTCAATTCATTGTTCTGTTCTTTCGGGCTTTTTGGGGCAGATTGCCCTTAAGCAGGAGGGATTCCGTTATCTCGCGGCCTGGGGCAGAGAGGTCTTCCTTTTTCCAGGCTCCTCACTTTACAAAAAAGGCCCTAAGTGGATAGTGGCAACAGAACTCGTACGGACATCCAGGCTTTTTGCCAGGACAGTGGCTGCCGTTGAGCCCGAATGGATAGAAAAGCTGGCAGGTGATCTTTGTATACACAGCTATTCGGACCCACATTGGGAAAAACGCCGTGGAGAGGTAATGGCATGGGAAAGGGTCACGCTTTTTGGTCTCCCAATAGTTGAAAGACGAAAGGTCAGATACGGGAAAATTGATCCGACCGAGTCCAGGGAAATCTTTATACGACAAGCACTAATTCCAGGTGAGTTTAAAAACAAATACCCCTTTCTTGTCCATAATATGGAACTGATCTCAGAAGTTCAAGATCTGGAAGACAGGACCAGGCGGCGGGACATCATGGTGGACGACGAAATCCTCTATTCCTTTTATGACCAGGGGTTGAGTGAGATAGAAAAAATACTGTTCAGAGACAAATCCTACAAAGGGGAGAAAAGCCCGGGGCCTGAAGTGATATGTAATGAGCGTTCTCTTGCCAGGGCATTGCGTATTGCCAACAATGAGATTCCTGCTCTATGCCTTACAAAAGAAGATCTGCTCAGATCAATCCCGGATACCGACGTGGTCGCCCAGTTTCCCGGACACATAAAGGTCTCGGGACATAGACTCTCTTTGAGTTACCGCTTCTGTCCCGGTGATGAAACGGATGGAGTTACAGTAAAGATCCCTTCGGGCATATTTGCCTCTTTATCACCTGAACCCTTTGAGTGGCTGGTTCCAGGCCTGCTACAGGAAAAGATCACCTATCTCCTGAAATCGCTGCCCAAGCAGATTCGCAAACACCTGGTACCCATACCCAGGGTCGCTGAAAATATAGGCAAAAAACTCCAAAAAACAGAGAAGAGCCTGCTTCGCTCATTACAGGAAGGACTTTTCAGGCAACATGGCATACATATAGAAAAGAAAATGTGGCCGGGATCTGAGGACATCCCCCCTCACCTCTTGATGAGATTTGAGGTAATAGACCGGAATGGAAAAGTCCTTGATTCAGGGCATGACCTCAACCGCATACAGGAGAGCCGGCAAAAGTCCCCTTCTACTTTTGATCAAAATGATCCCGAATGGTTAAAAACCAAGGCCGGATGGGAAATGTCCGGGCTCAACCTGATGAATTTTCCTGATCTCCTGAGTTCGGTCATGAGTTCTTCAGGAGACCGGAAGAATCCCATACAGGCCTTCCCGGGACTTGTTGTAGAAGATGACAGCGTGTGTATAAGGCTTTTTCTCAATCAGGATGAAGCCCTTTCAAAAACCCAACAGGGAGCAAGGCGACTCCTGGCTGATTACCTGGGCAAAGAGCTTGGATATCTCAAAAGAAACTGTGTCCCCGCCGGTCTGCCGCCGGATGCCTGCATTGCCTTTGGAGGCACGCAGAAACTGCGTCAATCCGTATATGCCTTTCTCTATAGAGAACTATTAGGAACCTGGAAGCAAATCCCGAGCAGGTCCGATCTTATTAAAAAGGCCATGGAATTGGAGGGGAAAGTTTTTCAGCAAGCCGTCCCGATCATACAGTTGCTGAAAGAAGTGCTTGAGGCCCATGTCGCAACGCAACGGGAAATAATACGTCTTCAAAATACTATAACAAACACTAAGGGGCGTTCTCCGGTCCTTAAATATCTTGAAGCAGAGCTAATAAGACTCACTCCGCCGCACTTTCCCGTAAATGCAAGGCTGTATCAGCTTCCTGAGCTGCCACGATACCTGAATGCCCTGGCTGTCAGGGCACGGAGGGCATACGTGAATCCTCTAAAAGACATGGTAAAGGCATCTGGATTAGAGCCGTTCCTGCTGCGCCTCAACGAGGCCAGGACCCATCTTGAGGCAAAGAAAGAAACAGAGCTTGAAGAAAAGATCAGGCACTTTGAAACGCTCATTGATGAATACAGGGTATCTATATTTGCCCCTGAACTTGGCACGGCAATACCGGTCTCTCCGAAGCGTCTTTCTGAGGCCTGGGAGAGACTGAGGACTATTTTGTGAAAAACCCGATCTGTGCGGTTACTCATCAGTCGCACCTTTCACGGGATTACAACTCCCCCTTTTACCCCAACCCGTCCGTGAGAATCAAATCAATTGGGTGCGGCTCTTTTAGAACGACGACGAGGATTCATGGATAATCTATACCAGGGGTCCGTCTCCCCGAATCGTCTCTCTGAGGCATGGGAGAGGCTAATGGTCATTTTGTGAAAAAACCTGAACGATCAGGATGGCCTAGGGAACGTACAATAAATAACTTGAACAAATTAACGTCTTTTTTGCCGTCTTCTTCGTTGCTCGTCGATCACATAACCCGTTATGCTCGCTCCTCGCGCCTTGAATACAACAAAAAACCCTATTAATTTTTGTTCAACTTATTGTAACCGTTCACGCTAATGTGTCATGATTCGCGCTGCCATGTCATTTCGACCAAAGGGAGAAATCTTTACCATCCAGAACTCAGATCTTTCCAGTTTGGGTTCATCCGGTTCACTAATT
>QNAY01000121.1 GCA_003645605.1 Thermodesulfobacteriota bacterium | reverse complement strand
TTTTCGTTGGAACCACCTGTGTTGTCATTTTGACCGAAGGGAGAAATCTGTAAATTCCACATGTTATAGCTAACAACAGATTCCTCGCTACGTTCGGAATGACACGAATGGGTAGCTTTCGTTTGGGCACTAGGTAAGCGTTTACATGGCACCGCATCTGCTTTGTTGTCGGGCACTTGAAGTACAGGAAGTACGTCTGCGTAACCGTCGCCTCGCATCTGCGGCACCCTGTAAACGCTTACAGTTCGGTGGTATGGTAAAATTGGCGTTGTAACCCCGTGAACGGTTACGAAATTAGGTAACGCATCTACGTGTTTGTATTTTTTCCAATTTCAAGTTTCCAATACCAAGTTTCACTGCCAAAATACAAAATCAACAATATGATCTCTATTGAATCATCCATTATTCTACTTAAAGATGTTTCCAAAAAGTATTCCACAGACAATGTTGTCTTTTCCGGCATTGATCTGGAGATTGAAAAGGGTGAATTTGTTTTTCTGACCGGTCCCAGCGGTGCGGGGAAAAGCACTATGCTACGCATCCTTTTTTGTGCTGAACGGCCTACATCAGGAGAGGTATGGGTGGATGGCGTGACACTTTCATCCCTTTCAAATGCCCAAGTGCCATACCTGCGGAGAAAAATTGGTGTTATTTTTCAAGACTTCAAGCTCCTTTCAAATTACACCATATTTGATAATGTTGCCCTGAGTCTGGAAGTAATCGGCTTGGGGAAAAAACAGGCGGAACAAAGAGTAATGCAAATGTTGGAAGGGGTCGGGCTTGCAGGAAAAACGAGTCACTATCCGTTGCAGTTGTCAGGAGGTGAGCAACAGCGTGTAGCTATTGCCAGAGCCGTGGTGAATAGGCCTTCCATAATTCTCGCTGACGAACCCACAGGAAACCTGGACCTGCAACGGACTGAAGAAGTAATAATGCTTATGGAAGAACTAAATGCCAGGGGGGCAACTATTATTTTTGCAACCCACGATGACAGACTATTTGAAAATACCCATCGCAGAGTGATAAGACTCTTTAACGGAAGGATCAGGATCTAACAATGACTTTGGCTATCCTTTGCCGCAGGGCATTTTCCGACCTTAGACAAAACTTCTGTGCGCAGCTTATAACTACAATGGTGGTCAGCCTTTCCATCCTGATTTTTGCCTTTTTTACCTTGCTGTACTTTAACCTCCAGCACTTTGTTGATAGATTTGGTGCAGAACTCGGCTTGGTGGTCTTCCTCTCTGAAGATACACCAAAAGACAGGATTCCATCCCTCTATCAAAAACTTACAGGACTGTCAGAAGTGGAGAAAGTAACTTACATATCTTCTGAAGAAGCCTTTGGAAGACTGGAAAAATTTCTAAAGGATGAAAAAGAAGTGCTCGAAGGAGTTGATCCCCGGTTCCTGCCACCTTCTTTTGAAATCCAGGTCAACAGGGCTATGTTCCAGTTGAAGAGAATTAAGCAACTGGCCGGAGAAATAAACAAGTGGCCTGAAGTATCCAAGGTCCAGTTCGGGCAGGAGTGGATAGACAGACTGTATATTTTTTCAGGTCTTGTTCGAACTATTGTGGCAATAACCGGACTCCTGTTATTGTTTACCGCTGCTTTTGTGGTTACAAACACCATAAAACTCACTGTTTATGCCAGACAAGAAGAGCTGAAGATAATCCGCCTCGTTGGAGCGACAAATATTTTCATTCAAGGTCCTTTCCTTGTCGAGGCTTTTTTGCAGGGCCTTATGGGCTCAAGCCTTGCGTTAGGAGTCGTTTTTGCGTGTTTCAGGTTCTTTCAAGGAATTGAGGCCAAGTCCGAGCTGCTCAGGGGTGTGAACATCTGTTTTATTCCTTGGCAATATACCGTCGCAATCATAGCAAGTAGCGTATTGCTCTGTGTACTGGGTACTGCCTTGGCCATGCGGAGGTCCTTGCGTTTGTGATAAAGCGAAACCGGTTGTGGCTTATTGCTCTGATAATATTATCAATACACGCTTACGCATTTGGCGAAGAAGATTTAGTCAAAAATGAACTTGAAGCCCAACAGCAAAGGCTCAAGTCTTTACAAAAAGAGATAACAACCCATCAGGAAAAAGCATCTGACATAGAATCGAGTAAACGTTCATTACTCATAGAACTAACAGAACTGGATGAAAAAATAGCTCAGGAGTGGGAAAGTCTTCAAAAAACTCGTCAGGAGTGGACAATAAAAGAACTCGCACTTATTGAGAACCAAAAGGATCATGCCAGCCAGAAGCAGGCCCTTCAGGCACTGAAATTCCAGGTAGAAAAAAGGCTCAGGGCACTCAGAGAAATGGGTGAAGTGGGTAGTTTAAACATATTGTTCGCTGCAGAGACCCTGCCTGAACTTTTATCAAGAAAGATCTATTTCAGGCTTATACTGGATCATGACAGAGAGCAGAGATACCTTTACCAATTACGTATCAAGAAACTTGCCGAGAATGAAACCAAACTGGAACAACAGAGAGAAGCTCTTAAGGCGGCTGCTGATGAAATTGAGACCCAAGCCATGCTTTTTGAAGAACGGAAACAGGAAAAATATGCATTTTGGGACGAACTTAAACAACAGGGAAAGCTTTATGAGGTAATGTTAAAAGAGCTTGAATCTGCTGAGCAATCGCTTCAGGATATTATAAATTGTCTTAGCGGCAAAAGTGCGAGGGGACTCATTTCAGGTCCGGTTTCACCGGACATGTATGAGTTTAGGTTACAGAAAGGCAATCTAAGCCCACCTGTAGTAGGACGGCTATCAGAAATCGGTGCTGATGGCTGGAGGAATGATAAGGAATGCCATGGTATAATTTTTTCAACACCTTGGGGCAATGAAATCAGGGCAATTTTTGACGGCACAGTTCAATACAAAGATATCGTACCTGGTTATGGAAAGGTCTTGATAATCGATCACGGAAACGAATATTTTAGTCTGGTAAGTCAAGGTGCACAGTTCTTTAAGACCGTTGGACAAGAGGTCACAGAGGGGGATATTATAGGTCTGACCGGTGGAGGTCCATGGATTCAGGAGGGAATATATTTCGAGATAAGGCATGGAGAACAACAAGAGGACCCGCTTGAATGGCTTGACCCACGAGCCATAGAAACAAATCTTTCAAATCTAAATTAAGCGATTAGCTGTTAGCGGTTAGCTCAAAAAGCCCGAGATGCATTCCTTCGATTCACCACTATCTTCGATGCGAGCCTGATTGCCGCCTCAAGGCTGGCGCAATCCGCCTTTCCTGTACCGGCTATATCATATGCGGTCCCGTGATCTACTGAAGTCCTGATTATTGGGAGACCTAGGGTCAGGTTGACCCCGTCCCGGAAATGAATAAGTTTAAATGGGATCAGCCCCTGGTCATGGTATTGGCAGATTACAGCATCGAATTCTCCATTGATAGCCTGATAAAACACTGTGTCCGGGGGATAAGGTCCACTGACTGCTATGCCCTTTTCCCTGGCCATTTCTATAGCGGGAGTTATGACCCGTTCCTCCTCATTACCAAACATCCCGGACTCGCCTCCATGCGGATTCAGCCCGGCCACGGCAATCTTTGGTTCTTTTAGACCAAATTCATTTTTTAAGGAAAAAACAGTAAGGGAAATTATTTGAAAAATCTTTTCCGTGCTGATGCTGTCTGCTACCTCCCTCAATGGGCAGTGTATGGTCACGAGGGTTACCCTGAGTTTATCACCTGCCAACATCATAGCGTATCTTTCCGTGTTGGTCCTATCAGCCAGGATCTCAGTATGCCCGGGGTAGTCGATGCCGGCAAGCTTAAGGCCCAGTTTGCTGATAGGAGCAGTCACAAGGCCGGAGAGTTTTTCTTCCTGACAGAGTCTGATGCCTTCGGTGATATACTCAAAAGAGGCCTTTCCTGTAACGGAGTTCGGCTTACCCCAAGGGACATCCTCAATGTTAAGGCTGGTTTGGGTAATTACATATATGGCACTGTTGGAAAAGGGATCGCCGGGCATCCAGGATTTAAGGGGAATGTTGATATCAAGCGCCTTTGATGCTCTTTTAAGTATGTTTATGTCCCCTATGACGACTGCGGGGGGGGACAGTAACCATTCAGGATTGCCGGCAAATGCCTTTATTATGATTTCAGGACCGATTCCTGCCGGACAACCCATGGTAAGGCCGAGGGGATTGAGTGATTTGGTGATTTGGTGATTTGGTGATTGAGATATCTCCTTCATATATCTTTTCCAGCTTTTTCCTCCAGGACCACCTCGTCTCTTCCTGCAATTTCATTCAAAAAGACATTTACGTGCTCATTGGCTGAAGTCTGGAGAGAAAGTCCTACAAAATCAGGCTTGATAGGAAGCTCCCGTCTTCCCCTGTCCATGAGGACAGCGAGCTGTATCTTCCGTGGTCTGCCCAAGTCGGTCAAGGCGTCCAGAGCGGCCCTGATGGTACGTCCGGTGTAAAGGACGTCGTCCACCAGTATTATATTTTTGTTGTCAACAGAGAATGAAATATCAGTCTTTCTAACTATTGGATGCTGGCTCAGGGTACTCCAGTCATCCCGATAGAGAGTAATGTCCAGAATCCCGGTTGAGACCATAGTCCCCTCTATGGCAGCGATTCGCTGCTGCAGACGTTCGGATAACGGCACTCCGCCTGTCCTGATACCAATAAGGGCAAGATCCTCTATTCCCTTATTCTTTTCTATGATTTCGTGGGCCATTCTTGTAAGGGCCCTGTCCATATCCTTTGAATCAAGCACAATTTTACTGATGTTATTCACTATTTCCTCCAAATTGGCCAAATGGCTTAGGAACGGGAGATAAATAAGTTGAACAAAAATTAACAGGATTTTTTGTTGTATTCAAGGCGCGAGGAGCGAGCATAACGGGTTATGTGATCGACGAGCAACGAATAAGACGGCAAAAAAGACGTTAATTTGTTCAAGTTATTTATTGTACGTTCCTTATTCCGTTGATAAAAGTACCACGTAGATATGGATGACACAAACTAAGTTGAGCCATTAGTTCAATAATTGTCGGTCTGCCGTCCTGACAAGCAGGATGTTTTACTATTACAAATTTTTACCGTTGGGTGTTATTTCTAATTAACGTAATGCCCTGATTTTTCAAAGCTAAACGCTAACAGCTAATTGCTTAACTTAAGTAGTGCCTGAACGAAAACCCCTCTTTTTGTCATTTCGACCGTAGGGAGAAATCTTTAATGCCTGTATTTTCAGTACGATAAGATTTCTCGCTTTGCTCGAAATGACAGTTTTGGTTA
>QNAY01000120.1 GCA_003645605.1 Thermodesulfobacteriota bacterium | reverse complement strand
TCTTGCTGCTTGTAATCATGCAAACTAATTCTTTAAGGAGGACGATATGGCAGAACTGGAATTTGGAGGAGAGAAATTCGAAATTGACGAGGACGGTTTTCTCCTGGGTGGAATCGAACATTGGAACCGTACGTGGGTTGACTATGTGAAATCGACAGAGGGTATTGAGGAACTAACTGAAGAACACTGGAAGCTTGTAAATGTACTCCAGGAATACTTCAAGAAGAATGGTATTGCACCCATGGTACGTATCCTCTCTAAGGCAACAGGTTTTCCCTTAAAGAAAGTCTATGAACTATTCCCGTCCGGTCCCGGTAAGGGAGCCTGTAAGATGGCTGGCCTTCCGAAGCCGACTGGTTGTGTTTAGGTTTTTAATCCTTGCGCCGTAAGGCGAGCTAGACTGACTGATAAGCCCTTACTTAACGGTGGGGGCTTTTTTTATTGGAGAACTCTTGGTTTTCCGGGATCCTGCCGTGTCAAATCATATTGGTGAAACCCTTCAGTTTGCAATAATCGCCGGGATTTTAATTTGTTCTGTCCTTTTGCGGGCTGTTCCATGTTATTCAAGGTCATCTCCCATATGTTCCTACGATCAACTGCTGAAAGACTTCGCTCCGCTATCCGCTACAGTTTCTGAAGTTTCCGAATACTCCTTGATACTGGACAAGGGGAAGGTCCATGGTGTCAATGCAGGTGATCTTTTTGAGGTATATGGTAAAGGTGACCCGGTTTTCGACCCTGATAACCGTGAGATAATTGGTTATATTAAGAAACCGCTGGCCACCATTCGAGTAACTCAACCTGAAGATAGCAAGTCTATATGTGAAGTAGTAACCGCCCGGGGACCCATGAGTGTCGGACAGCCGGCAACGAGATACAGTGACATGGCAGCGGCCTTTGTGACCGGATCAGATTTTAGATTTGCCAACGAGTTGCGCCAGGACTTAGAGCATGCCTTTCCGGATCTTGTTTGGCTGGATCCCTCTGATGTCCCTTCCGACGTGCTGGATCCTCAGTCAATGAAGACATTGGGCATTGTTTTGCTTTTTGCTTTAGAGCAGGATGGATTGAAAGTTTATGGCCCTGATCCGGCTCTTCTGCATGAGTACCCTGTTTTTAGAACAAATAGTTCTGAAAGACAGAAGTACAGTACAGGCACCTCTGAAGAACTAGATTATGTGGAACGTCGGTACAACACAGGGAACCAAAAATTCAAGACACACCTCAAGTCCTTTGATTTGGGCAAAGCGCGACTTGTGGGACGTTTACCTGAAAGCGCGATCCAGGTTGATATCCTTGACATCAATGGAGACAATGAGTTTGAAATAGTCTATCTTTTGCCATCAGGTCTATATATTGGCCATTATGGAAGTCCGGGAGAAATTGCCTCTTACCGGTTCGGCGGGCCTGGACGTCTGGTTGGTTTTTCCGCAGTAGAAACTCATGGATGGATAGTGTTAAATGCCCTGCTGGATGGAGCAGGAATGCGCTCGATGTTGTTAAGTTACGAGGATTTTAGACTAAGCCTGATAGAGGATGATATTAATTTGTGGCTTTCCTTTGTAGATAGGGACGGGGATGGTTTAAAGGAGTCACTCCTGGGGCAGAGTTTCGATGCTGATATTATGTTTGGGGCAAAGGCCTATCTTATGGAACCTGGTCATGATGGCCTTAAGTACAGGCACCGCATAGCAAGCCCAAAAAATTTTTCTGTAATTAGATCAAGCTGGTCAGACCTAAATGGAAATGGCAAACAGGAACTCTGTACAGTTGACTATACCGGCAAACTTTGTGTCTATGAAATGGAGCGATTGCTTTGGTCGTCTTCAAATCAGGTTTCCCCGCAGTTACCGGAAGGCGGGTTCCCAAAATGGTTTATTTTTGTTGACGTGGATGGAAATGGTCTGCCGGAACTGTTGTTCCCCGGAGTGCCTGGGGAAGAAAGCACGCTGGCAGGGGACTGGCTTATGCTTCTTGGGTGGGAAAACGGGCAATATATCCTTAAATCAATGATGCAGCCCGTTGAGGCAAGCATATGCGGTCTTGTTGCGGTTCAAGATCAATTGATAGCAGGAATTGCCCTACCGGCTCAAAAGCTTGATGGAAAAGGTGAAAGTTTCTTGTATTCGCTTGGCCGATTCGGCGTAAGTCATTACATAGCTGAGTAATGGAACCGTTCAATGGATTTAACAAAGGCATCCTCCATGGCCTTTATTCGCTCTTGATATTCCGGCCCGGAAATTTTGGCTCCTTTTAGGCCTCCTCTAAGGTTTATTTCACCCAAATAAGTGGTCCCGTCCGCAGTAACCATAAGGTCTATGTGAGCATTGGGGAATTTTCCCCGTTCCATTACCTCCCTGCATAGGTCCCATTGATCAGATAAAAGCTTGTACTCGCCGCTATTCCCGCCGCAGAACATATTGTTGCGAAATGAGTGGGGGTTGTTCCGCCAATAGGCCTCGGAATAATCTCCTATTATTACGACCCTTACATCAATCGCCGTCTCCATAAAAGGTTGTACGACAAAGGGATAAGCAAGAGAGCCAAAACATACCTGATTATAAGCGGCCTCAATTGATGACCATAGGTGTATGCCCAGGCCGCAATTAAAACGATTTTGTTTTGTGACCACTGATCCGATTTTTTCCCGCCCATAGGAATTTATTTGTTTGATCATGTCGTGGCGGTCCCTGGCTACAAAGGTATGGGGTGCCATCCACTTTTTATAGACCATGGCCTGCAGGCATTTTGACCTGCTGAGTTGCTGAGCTAGTGCTGGAGGAAATAGCCGGATACCGCGCTCCACAAGGTCCAGGAACAGGACTTGCTCTGTGGGCTTGATGTTCAGTAGTCCGACCACTGTGTCTCCAGAACCCAATTCTGGAAGATGTGTTCTGAAAGAGCGGTTGTCTGTGAGAATAAGTGGATGGCGATTAGGATTCAAAAAAGCATTTCCAGAAACCTGTTATGGAATTTGCTTAGATCCGCCTGGCACTCCCCGCAGTAAAGTTTTACTTCTCCCAGAATTCTGGAATCATCGCTAAGGGGAGTAAAGCTTCCGTCGGCGTTTTGGACATATCGCGTAGTGAGCTTAACTTCCTCTGCTATTTGGTAAAAGTTCCATTCATTTCCGCAGTGTGGACAAATTATACGGCGACTCAGGTGTGGGTTTACTTGGGTATGGATATGGATAAAACCGGGCTTAGCTTTTTGAGGATCCTTGCCTTTGGAAATTGCTACGGTCATATTTGATATCTCACTCCTATTTTGATAACATTTTCATAACCATTTATTATAAAGTCCCACAAGGAAAAAATCTACTATTTCGTGAGCCTCTGCTACATAAATTATTTGCAGTGCCGGGGTATATGACTTAGAGTTCTATCAGTTGAGTCTGGTTAAAAATTTGCTAAGGAGTTACCCGCAAATAAGTTGGACAAATTATTTGCGGACAACTCCTAATGGGAGGATTGCTGGTGTTTCATCGTCCATCATATCTGTCAAATGTTGAAAAAAAGGCTGTAATTTCTCGTTTTTGGAAAAAAGATCCGTCTCTTTGGGCCAAGGACCCTGAGATTCAAAAGCAGATCACAGATCGTCTTGGTTGGCTGGATGTTATCCCAAAAATGAGAGAAGCTCAGGGAGAAATAGAAAGTTTCGCACAAGATGTGAAACAGCGAGGTATTAAACGAATAGTGCTTCTTGGCATGGGAGGGTCCAGCCTCTGCCCTCTGGTTTTGAGTCAAGTCTTCGGGTCTAAGGAAGGTTTTCCCATATTGAAGGTCCTTGATACAACCGATCCTGATGAGGTGGAGAATGTTGCCAAAAGCGGAGACTGGAATTCGACACTCTTTTTAGTGGCCAGCAAATCCGGTACTACGGTGGAGCCTAATGCCCTGTTTAATTACTTCTGGCCATTGATAGAGAATGAGGTATCTGATCCCGGTTCGCATTTTGTGGCTATTACAGACTCAGGAACTTCCTTGGAAAAGTTGGGGAATGACCGTGGATTTTTGAAGATTTTTCTTAGTCCTTCTGACATAGGAGGAAGGTATTCAGCACTCTCTTACTTTGGATTGGTCCCTGCGGCCTTGTTGGGAGTGGATATTGATCGGCTCCTTCAAAGGGCTGAGGAGATGGTCACTAAGTGTGGTCCGGATATGCCATTAGATAAAAATCCGGGATGTATGCTTGGGGAATTCTTGGGAGAGTTCGGGGTCCAAAGCAGGGACAAGTTGACCATCCTTGCTGATCCACCCATTAAATCCTTTGGCCTTTGGCTAGAGCAGCTTGTGGCAGAAAGTACAGGTAAAGAGACCAGAGGTATAGTTCCCATTATTGGCGAAACCACCGGGATTCCAGGATTTTATGGTGGAGAACGTATTTTTGTTTACCTGAGGATAAAAGAGACCCCAGGGGAGGATTCCCTGGAAGGTTTTATGTCAGAGCTGCGGGAGGCCGATTTTCCTGTTTATGAGTTATGGCTCGAAGATCTGTATGACCTGGGAGCCCAGTTTTTCCTATGGGAGATGGCGACCGCCCTGGCCTCTCATTTCTTTGACGTTAATCCCTTTGATGAACCGGATGTCAGACGTTCAAAAGAAAAGACAGGAGCAATCCTCGATGTCTATCGCGCTGAAGGCAAGATGCCTATAAAATTTTGGGTAGATCCAAACAGTCAAATGCATTTCCGGGCTTCAGAGATGCTGGCCGCGTCCATGAAGAGCCTTCCAAGGGCCTTGAGAGACATATTCCATGTCTTGCCGACCTGGGGCTATTTGGCATTTCTCCCCTATTTGCCCTATGATCCGGAGATAGAAGCAATAATAGGGGAGATGCGATATTTTGTGAGAGAAAAGAAGGGATGCGCTACGACCATGGGCTATGGCCCGAGGTACCTCCATTCTACAGGTCAGATTTACAAAGGCGGTCCCAGTTCTGCGGCTTTTTTGATCTTTACTCGAAAAAGGGCAAAGGACTATCCGGTGATCCCGGATTTCGGTGTCTCTCTCTGGCATATCCAATTTGCCCAGGCGATTGGAGACTTCGAGGCCCTTTCTGATGCCCGGTTTAGAGCTATCCATGTGCACCTGCCCGCTGATTACCGGCTGGGATTAAGAAATTTTAGCAAGGTCCTTTCAAGATCAGCTCGTATAAAGTAAATTAGTGTCTGAACGAAAACTAACCAAAACTGTCATTTCGAGCAAAGCGAGAAATCTTATCGTACTGAAAATACAGGCATTAAAGATTTCTCCCTACGGTCGAAATGACAAAAAGAGGGG
>QNAY01000119.1 GCA_003645605.1 Thermodesulfobacteriota bacterium | reverse complement strand
TTTCTTTCTCATAATGTGTTGTCTGCTTTAAAGATTTTGTTTTCTGTCGTTGCTTAGGACCTAAGGTCTTCAGCTTGTTTCCGGCAATCCGGCCCTTGTCTCTTTTAGGGTATTCCTTAACTATTTTTTCCCAGGCATCTCGGGCCTTTCCGGTATTTCCGGTACGCTTGTAAAGGTCGCCAAGGGCGTCGAGGGCGTCATCCGCCAAACGGCTTTCAGGAAATCTTTCCACCAGGATCTGATATCGCTCAATGGCTTCCCTGAGGTCCTTCCCGGCTCCTGAATATCCATATAATTCACTGTAGCAACGGGCCATCATGAAGAGGGCCTTGGGGGCAACCTTCTTGTCATTGGGATAGGTAAGATAGACTTTTCTGAACTTCCTTATTACACGGACCCATTCTGTTCTGTGAGCGCGGAGCCTGGAATTCCCGGCAAGGCGATCGTATTCGGATTTGGCCTGACGATAGGTGTATTCAGCTCTGCCGGGCTTTGCCTGGGCAGAGTCCAGAGCAATCAGCAAAAATGTCCCTGATAGGAAAACAATGATAAACAGGGATAAAAAAAACCGTAGCCGGACGCAGTTATGCTCAGATAATAACAGGCTCATGGTTTTAAAAGTTCGCGTTCTTTTGCATTCATCTGCGGTTTCATGTTGTTTTCTTACTTCTTTTCTGCCATGGATTTGAGTTCTGTTAAGTAGTTAATGGCTTCAAGAGGTGTCATGTTATTGATATCGGCGGAGAGCACCTTTTCCCTGAGCTCAGCTCCCTGATCAATGACAAGTGGCAGGGGCATCTGGGCCGGATGCTGCTGCTTAGGCCTCTTTTTCCGTACAGGACCGGCAGGAAGTCCCTTTTTGTCCTTGGATGTCTTATTTTCAATACTTTTCAGGATCTCCTTGGCCTTTTTGATTACCGATTTAGGCACACCGGCCAGGGCGGCAACCTGGATTCCATAACTTCGACTGGTGAACCCATCCACCAGCCGTCGCAAAAAGACTATCTGATCCTCCCATTCTTTAACAGCTATATGCATGTTGCGCACCCTGTTGTGCTTTTTTGCCAGGTCTGTGAGTTCATGATAATGAGTGGCAAAGAGAGTTTTTACTCCTTTTTTGTCTTTGTACAATAAATTTTCCGCCACTGCCCATGCGATGGCAAGGCCATCGTAGGTGCTTGTCCCCCGGCCTATCTCGTCCAGGATTACAAGGCTTTGGCTCGTGGCGTTATGCAGGATATTTGCCGTCTCATTCATTTCCACCATGAATGTACTCTGGCCCCTGGTCAAGTAGTCTGTAGCGCCTACCCGTGTGAAAATCCGGTCCACAACACCTATCTGTGCCTCATCTGCCGGGACAAAGCTACCCATCTGAGCCATTAAGACAATAAGGGCGGTCTGCCTGAGGACCGTGGATTTACCAGCCATGTTCGGCCCGGTTATAATCAGGAGCTGAGAATTGCGGTGGTTCAGCTCTACGTCGTTTGGAACAAAACCTTCCTTCAGGGTATGTTCTATAACCGGATGTCTGCCTTGTCGAATGCATATTCCCATTTTGTGATCCAGCTTCGGCCTCACGTAGTTATATCGTTCAGCCGCCTCTGCAAGGGAAGACAGGCAGTCTATCTTTGCCAGTGCGGCAGCAGTCTTCTGTAGGCGGGTTCCTGCTTCAGCTACTTGAAGCCGGATCTCCAGGAACAGCTCGAATTCAAGGGCCAGCCTCCGGTCCTGTGCAGTGAGGATCTTTGACTCTATCTCTTTTAGTTCCGGAGTAATATAACGTTCCGCCGCCACAAGGGTCTGCTTCCTGATGTAATCATCAGGGACAATGTCGGCCCTGGCCTTTGAAATCTCAAGGTAATAACCAAAGACCTTGTTAAATCCGACCTTGAGAGATGGGATGCCGGTCCTCTCCCGCTCTCTGGCTTCCAGCCCGGCGATAAAAGACCTGCCATTTCTCTGGATATGAATGAGTTCATCAAGTTCTTTGTTGAATCCCTCCTTGATGAGCCTCCCCTCTCTGAGAAGTACCGGGCAGTCATCCCTTATGGAACGGTTTATGATATCTGCTATGTCCTGCAAGGGATCCAGTGCCAGATGAATTTCAGTCAAATCTCTTTTTTTATCTTTTTTTAAAGAGGGATTTTGCAAAAGGCTCTCAAGGACTTTTTTTATCTCTGGTATTCGAACAATAGATTGCTTGAGGGCCAGGAGGTCTCTCCCGTTTGCAGTGCCAAGGACTGTCCTGGCCACAAGTCGCTCAATGTCATAAATCCCGCGTATCTCTTTTCTCAAATTTTCTCGAACCGAAGGACTTTTTTTGAGTATTTCCACGGCAGATAGCCTGCCTTGTATTTCAGCAATATCTCTTGAGGGATAGAGAATCCACTTTTTGAGAAGACGCCCGCCCATTGGAGTCACAGTAAGGTCCAGAACGTCCAGCAGAGTACCTTGGCGGCCACGGTCTAAAGAGTTTGACAGCAGCTCCAGATTCCGTTTTGTGGCCTCATCTATGATGAGGTGATCGCTCAGGCGATAAGGTTTTAGATGGTTTATATGAGATGCTTCGCCCTTTTGGGTCTCAGAAGTATAGGATAGAAGCGCCCCTGCCGCCCCGATGCCGGAACTAAGCCCTGCCAGTCCGAAGCCATCCAGGGAAAGGATCCTGAAATGTTTCTGAAGGTCTGCTTCAGCCCTGTCATACCGCCACCATACGTCCGGCCTGAAACTCAGGAAAGTCCCAGGGATGGCCTGTTTCACCCGGACAACAAGTTGTCCTTCCTGCCGGCTCTCCGGCAAGAGGACTTCCGCAGGCTCCAGACGTAAGAGTTCTGTAAGTGCATCTTCTTCCCTGGAAAGTTCGGTTACCCTGAATTCTCCTGTTGAGATGTCAAGATAGGAAAGTCCCCACGGGTCTTTGGTGCTTCCGGGATTTATAGAAATCAGGAAGTTGTTGGTCTTGGCTCCTATGCTCCCTTCTGTGGTGATGAGTCCAGGAGTCATCACCCGGATCACTTCTCTTTTGACTAACCCTTTGGCCTTTTTCGGGTCTTCCACCTGCTCACATATTGCCACCCTGTGCCCGGACTGCACAAGCCTGGTCAGATAGTTCTCGGCCGCATGTACCGGGACGCCGCACATTGGAATTTTTCCCTCTTTGTGCTTGTTCCTGGATGTAAGGGTGATTTCTAAAATCCGGGAGGCTATCTTGGCGTCATCCAGGAACATTTCGTAAAAATCTCCCATGCGAAAAAATAAAATTGCGTCAGGATACCTGGACTTAATGCCCTTGTATTGTTGCAACATAGGGGTGATATGTTTCGTTTTATCTTTTATGTTTTGGTTTTGTGCCATTACGTGAGCATAGCCCTTTATTATTTTCTATGTTATTTCTTTATTCAAGATTAGGAAAGGGGGTTTTTATAGGTGGAGGCATCTCCAGTGAAGTTATCTGACCATGGATCTAAGGTCAAAGGCATTTTAGACTCTTTTCAACCTGATTTTGAAAAAATTGAGCAGGTGTTGAGCAGGCATTTTGCTTCTCATATACCCTTTGTAAACGAAGTAAGCCGGTACATCATTTTTGCAGGAGGAAAACGTCTAAGGCCACTACTTACCGTATGCGCGGCAAGATTATGCGGAAGAGACGATGATGCAGTGTTCAACCTTTCAGCAGTCCCGGAGTACCTCCATGCCGCCAGTCTTCTTCACGATGACGTAGTTGATGGAGGTGTGATGCGTCGCGGCAAGTCCCCCGCTTATAAAATATGGGGGAATAAGGCCACTGTCCTGGTTGGGGATTTCCTTTATGGCAGGGCCATTGAGCTTGCCAGCCGGTTCGGGGATACCCGCATAGCAGAAGCCATTGCGGAGGCAGTTGCCTTGATGTCCGAAGGTGAAATTATACAGCTTTTACAGGCAAAAACCCCGAGCTATGGCGAGGAGACCTATTTAGAAATCATTAACAGGAAGACTGCCTCGCTGATTTCCGCATCATGTAAAATCGGGGCGCTCCTTGCCGGTGTCGAAAAGTCCGAGGTGCAGGCCCTCAGCGACTACGGCCTATATATGGGGCAGGCATTTCAGATGATTGACGACATCCTTGATTATACTGCGGATGCCGGTGAGTTGGGAAAGGCAATCGGGACAGACCTCGCGGAGGGAAAAATTACACTGCCCCTTGTTGTGGCCATTGAGAAGGCATCTTCTAAAGAAAAAAAGAGGTTGTTACAGGTGCTCAGTGGTGGCAATCCTTCAAAGAAGGAACTTGTGTGGGTGAAGGATTTGCTGATCAATACCGGGGGATTGGATTATACGCGAAGTCAGGCAAAAGCCTTAGTTCGCTTGGCCTGTGAAAGTTTAGAGACATTTGCTCCATTAGAGACAAAGGACTTGCTCCATGGCCTTGCATGGTTTGTTTTAGAGCGTCACAAGTGAGGTTAAAACAGTGCCGAAATCAACCGGGATTTTTTCCAAAAGTGCTTTAAAGGGCCTTATTCTCGCAGGAGGGGCAGGTGCTCTGGCTGTAGGCGCGCATGAAATCTTTTGCCCTAAGGCCACCTTGTTGGGCAGGGTATTAACCCATGGTTCCAGAAATGTTCCCGCGATAAGTCTAGTGTTTGACCAAAGTCCAAACCTGTTAACAGAGCCCATTTGCAAACGACTGCATGAGCTTGAGATTCCAGCCACATTTTTTATAGAAGGGAAGAGAGCCAGGGGTAATCCCAGGGCCATGCGCTCCCTGCAGTCCTTTGAGATAGGAATTCATGGAGAGACTTACAGATCGCTTATTTTTCAAAATAAAATAGAATTAAGGCGTACGCTCAAGCCCTGCCTGACACTTGCAGGCGATATCCAGGGAAGGGACGCCTGCTTTCTTATGCCGCCTCATGGATGGAAGGACCTTCGACTGGTAAGGATGGCAAGAAATCTGGGTCTTTTCGTGGTCAATCCATCCCTTAAGCTCAGGTGGCGTGAGGGAATCTTTTTAAATACTTCAGCTGAGCGTATTCTGACACATGTGGGTCCTGGTGACATAATTCTTGTGAAAAATGATCCTTTAAGATCGCCTCCTGAGCCCCTTTTTATTGAACTGCTCACATTGCTGGTTATTGGGCTCAAAGACAAGGGCCTTAATATCTGGGGGCTAAGCCCTTTACTGCGTCGTCATTAAGGAACGTACAATAAATAACTTGAACAAATTAATGTCTTTTTTGCCGTCTTCTTCGTTGCTCGTCGATCACATAACCCGTTATGCTCGCTCCTCACGCCTTGAATACAACAAAAAATCCTA
>QNAY01000118.1 GCA_003645605.1 Thermodesulfobacteriota bacterium | reverse complement strand
CCCCTCTTTTTGTCATTTCGACCGTAGGGAGAAATCTTTAATGCCTGTATTTTCAGTACGATAAGATTTCTCGCTTTGCTCGAAATGACAGTTTTGGTTAGTTTTCGTTCAGACACTAATTTAATCCCAAAATGAAAACACTGTCAGGAGATTAGGATATTGTCCACTGACGGGCTTTCTCTCATATTATTTTATCGGACGTTTCTTAATATTTGTTGAGGAAGTGTTCAAAAAATTATAGAATACATGGCATCCTTCATTTAACACCAAAAGTAGTTTACACTTTTTATAAAAAGAACAATCTCACGCAAAGGCGCAAAGACGCAAAGTTTTTTCAGCCATTTCCGGCCAGAACCAAATCCAGCAAGGGTTTCAGAATATGAAAAATGATAATTTCATCATTGCCACCTTTAACACAAATTCTATAAGGTCACGTCTTCACATAGTGATCCCCTGGCTTGAAAAAAATCCGGTTGATGTGCTTTGCATGCAGGAAACAAAGGCGCAGGATAAGGATTTTCCAAAAGAAGCATTTAATAAAATTGGCTATAATGTGATCTACAAGGGTCAGAAGTCTTACAATGGCGTTGCGATTGCCGGCAAACACGAGATAAAAGACATGGCTGTTGGTTTTGATGACCCCGAAAACAGTCCGGAGGATGAAGCCAGGCTTATCCGGTGTGTTGTAAAGGATATTAATGTTGTTAATGCGTATGTTCCTCAGGGTAGGGCCTTGGACCACATGTATTTTCAAATCAAGCTAAGGTGGTTCGAAAGGTTAAGAGACCTGTTTGATAGGAATTATTCCCCGGACGAACCATTGCTCTGGTGCGGAGACCTCAATGTTGCCCCTGAGTCAAGAGACGTTTATGCTCCGGATAGCCATGTAGATCATGTCTGTTTCCATGAAGATGCTCGCAAAGCGTTGGAGAAGGTCAAGGCATGGGGATTTATTGATGTATTCCGGAAACTTAATACGGATCCGGACCAGTATACGTTTTACGACTACAGGATACCCAATGCAGTTAAGAGGCATTTAGGCTGGCGTATAGATCACATACTTGCTACGGCTGCATTGGCGGAACGTGCTGAAAATGCATACATAGATATCACTCCAAGGCTTGCTCAAAAGCCCTCGGACCATACTTTCCTGGTAGCGGAGTTCGGTTTTTGATTAATCAAAGTCCATCTCAAAGCTGTAGATGTCATCACTCAGTTTGCTTCCAACTCTCAAATCACTGTTATTGAAAACAGCCTGCATTCTTTTGTTGTTTCGCAGGACTTCAGCAGTGAATCCGGTGATACCATGCCGTTTGGCAATAGTCGTAAGGTGTCTGAACAGAAATTTGCCTATTCCGCGACCTTGCCACTCGTCGCGGACCACAAATGCGACTTCTGCGCGGTTGGTTCGCGGGTCCAGGTAGTATCGACCTACTGCAATGATATCTTCCCCATGGGCCTCAGGCAGGACGCCTACAATGGCCACTTCTTTTCTATGGTCAATGTACACGAAGTCTTTGACCTGCTTATAGGGGAAACGCTGTACGTGTGTCATGAAACGGGAGTACACGGCATCCAGAGAGAGGGTGTACAGTAGGTCCTTCATTTTCGGTTCGTCAGTGGGGTGTATGGGCCTGAAATTGATTTTCGTCCCATCATCTAAAAGCAATGATGTTTTTGCCTCGTGTGGAGCTACAATGAAGCTCTCTCCCACATCGGCAAGTTCTTTTCGGAGATATTTGGCTTCAATAGCCTCCTTAAGGAGCGTTTCCAGGAAACGCGGGTGGGCAATGCTGATCAGTGCCAGTGCCCTGTCCCGGACGCTTTTGCCGTGAAGATAGGCCACTCCGTACTCGGTTACAACGTAATGTACGTCCCCGCGGGTGGTTACTACCCCGGCACCGGGGCTCAGTTTTCCAACGATTCGTGAAGTGGTTCCGTCCGCCGTGGTAGACGGCAGCGCTATAATCGCTTTTCCCCCGTATGATCTGGCTGCGCCACTGTTAAAATCTACCTGTCCGCCGATACCTGAGTAGAATTTGGTGCCGAGAGAATCCGCGCAGACCTGGCCTGTAAGGTCTATTTCCAATGCCGTGTTAATAGCCACCATTTTATGCTGTTTGGCAATAATAAAGGGGTCATTGACATACTCGGTGGGACGAAAAGAGAAGAGGGGATTGTTGTGGATATAGTCATAGAGTCTGCGGGTCCCCAAACAGAAACTGGCAACAATTTTACCCCTGTCAAGGGTCTTTTTAGCACCTGTTACAGCTCCGGATTCCACCAGATCTATGATGTTGTCTGTAAACATCTCAGTATGTACACCGAGATTTTGCTTTTTCTTCAGGAAATCAACTGTTGCGTGGGGTATCCGTCCGATCCCCACCTCAATAGTTGATCCGTCTTCCACCAGGGCCGCGATGCGCTCTCCGATCTTGCGAGCCACTTCCGTATCTTCAGGCAAGGTTGCTTCAAAAATGGGCGTGTCCACAGGGACCAGAAAATCCAGATCATAGATATCAATAAAACTGTCTCCCAGGGTCCTGGGCATCCGGGGGTTGATCTGTGCAATGACAAGCGAGGCGTTTTCCGCGGCACTCTTGACAATATCTACAGAGATCCCAAGGCTCACTCTCCCGCGCTCATCCGGAGGTGTGACCTGTATAAGGGCCGCATCCAGAGGTAACTGCCCTGAACTGAAAAGCCTGGGAATATCTGATAGAAAGATAGGTGTATATTTGCCGAGCCCTTCCTGAATAAGCCCCCTGACATTTTCCGCAACAAAAAAGCTGTTTACCAGAAAGCAATCGGCAAGTTCCTTGTCGGCATAAGGGGCCTCGCCCAGGGTAAGTAGTTGGATAATCTCCATGTCGGCCAGTTTAGAAGCCCGGTCGGTCAGGGCCTTGACCAGTTCTTTCGGTTCTCCGCACCCTGTTCCGATAAATACTCGCTGCCCGGGCCGCAGATGCGAGACCGCCTGCCTGGGAGTGGCGATCATGTCCTTATATTTATCCTGCCAGTTTGGGTCGTATACTGTCTGGTTTGGTTTGTTCATTATTTGGTCTCTTGGTGAGTCAAGGTCATTCGGGCATCGGCCACAAATGGTTCTGTTCCGATGTCTCCGACAATAAATGGATTAATATCCAGCTCGATAATCTCAGGGTAATCCGTAACCAACTGGCTGATGCGTTGAAGTCCGTTAGCTATTGCGGCAAAATCCACTCCTCTTTTTCCACGGGTCCCTTTAAGCATCTCATAGGACCTGGTGCTTTTAAGCATCTGAAACGCCTCTTCCGTGGTGATAGGGGCCAGATGAAAGGTAACGTCTTTCATTACCTCGACAAATATGCCCCCAAGCCCGAACATGAGCATTGGACCAAATTGTGGATCACGGCTCATGCCTATGATGACTTCCATGCCCCGTGCCAGCATTTTTTCTACGTAAATGCCTTCGATATTGGCCTCAGGTGCAACCTGGTTCATCCTGAGCATCATCAGGTCAAATGCGTCTCTGACGTCATCAGCCGTAGACAGGTGTAATTTTACGCCACCGAGGTCTGTTTTATGGATAATATTTGGTGAGACGATTTTTATAGCTACCGGGTAGCCTATTTGCTCCGCAGCTTCTACAGCCTCTTCAGTGGTGCTTGCCAGGTGGCCTTCCGGTATCCTGAAGCCATAAGCACTCAGGATCTGCTTGGCTTTAATATCCCCAACATGGGTCCTTTTGGTCCTCAGATGCCGGGCAATAATCCGTTCCACTCGCCGGCGATGAACTCTGAAGCGTGTCACTATCCGCGGTGGACGCTGTCGCCATACTGAATATTCGTACATGGCCTTGAGGGCCCCGACTGCCCGTTCAGGTGAGTTATAGACTGGCAGCCCGGCAGCAACCAGTTCCTCGTTTCCCGGCATTACATGCTTGCCCCCCATGAATGCCGCGATAACAGGTTTGTCGGCTCTTATGCAATCGGCAATGGCCCTTGCGGTTTCAGCAGGTTTTGTCATGGCCTGTGGTGTCAGGATTACGATGATGGCGTCTACTGAATCATCGTCCTGGGCTGTGCTCAATGCAATGGCATATCTTTCCGGATCAGCGTCGCCCAGCACATCCACGGGATTTCCCGTACTTGATGCCCGTGGAAGTTTTCCTTTAAGGGCGGCTGCCGTACTGTAGGCCAGGGCCGCGACGGTCATGCCGGATTTTTCTACAGCATCAGCAGCCATTGTGCCCGGCCCGCCGGCGTTTGTAATAATCAGAACACGGTCACCCTTGGGAAGGGGCTGCATTGCCAGGGCCGATGCATAGTCAAAAAGGGCCTGAAAATTATCCGCCCGGATTACTCCCGAGCGTCTAAAAGCCGCACCATAGGCCATGTCAGCTCCGGCAAGACCTCCTGTGTGAGAAGAGGCGGCCTTCAGACCTGCGGGGGTAGTCCCAGCCTTGAGAATTACTACCGGCTTGATGGAACAGGCATCTTCCGCCGCTTTCACAAATTCGTCACCGGAAGCTATATCTTCAAGATATCCAACGATTACCTTTGTATCGTCATCCCTGGCAAGGGCCCTCATGAAATCCACTTCCGTGAGATCCGCTTTGTTGCCGAGGCTTATAAGTTTTGCAAGCCCGAAATGTCCTGTTACAGACGAATCCACAATGGCCGTACACAGTGCCCCTGATTGGGAAAAGACCGATATGCCTCCTGCTTCAGGCATGTCCCCGGCAAACGAGGCATTCATGTGGTGCTGCCTGTTCATAATGCCCAGACAGTTAGGCCCAAGCAGACGTACATTGTGAGCCCTGCAAAGCCCTGCCAATTCCTGTTCAAGCCTTGCACCTTCTTCGCCTGTTTCCCTATACCCGGCGGTAATTACGGCAAAGGCCTTTACCCCCGCCTCTATAGAGGACTGTACTGCCGCCATGACATTCTGCTGGGGAACGGTCACAACGCCCAAGTCCACAGTTCCTTCATAATCTTTGAGGATTTTGTAGCATTTGAGCCCGAGAATCTGGTCTGCTGACGGATTAACAGGTATTATATCACCGGCAAAACCACCATTGATCAGGTTGGCTACTATCTCATAGCCCACCTTTCCAGGCGTCCTCGATGCCCCGATTACCGCGACGTTTTTTGGATGGAGCAGAGCTTCTAGCATTTTTTATAGATCCATTTTGTGAATTTAGTTAGTGCCTGAACGAAAACCCCTCTTTTTGTCATTTCGACCGTAGGGAGAAATCTTTAATGCCTGTATTTTCAGTACTATAAGATTTCTCGCTTTGCTCGAAATGACAGTTTTGGTTAGT
>QNAY01000117.1 GCA_003645605.1 Thermodesulfobacteriota bacterium | reverse complement strand
CCCTCTTTTTGTCATTTCGACCGTAGGGAGAAATCTTTAATGCCTGTATTTTCAGTACGATAAGATTTCTCGCTTTGCTCGAAATGACAGTTTTGGTTAGTTTTCGTTCAGACACTATTTAGTAATGAACATCGAACATCGAACGTCCAACATCGAATATTGAATGGGAAAAGATAAAGAAACAGAAATAGCTGTTGAATGTTCGGTATTGGGTGTTTATTTTTTCATTCGATGTTGGATGTTCGACGTTCGATGTTGGACGTTCATCTTTTAAAATAACTTAGTGCTTATGGATTCCCTCCCCAACGTGTAAATGCGCCCGAAGCTCCTTAAAGAGGTGGCGCTTGATCTTTCGGGTAGAGGTCTTAGGGAATTCTTCATCTGTCAAAATAAAGGACTTGACTCTTTTGAAAGCAGCCAGCGTCTGGTTTGCTGTTTTGACCTCTTTGGCTATGAGCTTGTGTATGTCCTGATCGCTCAGGTGTTTTTTGGGAGAGTGTTTGCCAATGGCCTCGTAGTCAGGAACTATCATGGCGCGGATTTCTTCTCCACTCTCTTTTTCGTAACCATAGACTATTGATTCCAGGATAAAGGGCCTCAGGTTGATCTCTGCCTCTATCTCCTCAGGGTAGACGTTTTTCCCGGCAGGAGTGATAATGAGGTTTTTGGCCCTCCCCCAGATGTACAGATAGCCTTTTTTATCCTGATAACCCAGGTCCCCGGTCTTCAGCCAGCCGTCTGAGTCCAGCACCTCTCGCGTGGCCTCAGGGGCCTTATAATATCCTTTCATAATCATTGGACCCTTAAATGCAAGTTCCCCAACGCCTGTCTCGTCCGGTTCAAGTATCCTTACCTCTACACCGGAAAGTAGTTTGCCTATGCTTTTATCCACTGGTTTATCCACAGGGTTGAAGGTAAGTACCGGACTTGCCTCGGTAAGCCCATAGCCCTGGAGCATCTTGATTCCCAGCCACCTGAATTCCCTGGGGATTTCCGGCATAAGCGGGGCGCCCCCAACCACCAGAAAACGAAGGGAACCGAGCCCGGCCTGTTCTCTGAGGCTTTTGAATAAATGTATGCCCAGGTTCTTTATGCCCAGCTTTTCACCTGTCTTGACCGCATTCATAAGTATGTGAAATGTCATTTGTCGTGCAGAAGGTGCACGGCTGATGGCACTATGGATTCCATCCAGCATTTTCCGGAATAGCAA
This sequence comes from Thermodesulfobacteriota bacterium, assembly GCA_003645605.1. Classification (GTDB taxonomy): domain Bacteria; phylum Desulfobacterota; class Dissulfuribacteria; order Dissulfuribacterales; family UBA3076; genus UBA3076. Next base: position 4,114 of record QNAY01000117.1, on the reverse strand, counting down.
AGGGACACCGAACATCACAGTGGCTCTGCTTGCCTTCAAGTCCTCCAGTATGCTGCGGGACTTGAGACTCCGGGCAAAAGTGATTGTGGAGCCGCTGTATATAGGAAGGAGAAAGCCGGCCGTACACTCGAACATGTGGTGCATCGGCAGGACCGAGAGGAAGTGATCCTGCTTAAACTTTATTGTCTGATAGCAGGCAGTTATGTCTGAAACTATGTTGCCGTGGGTCAACATGACGCCCTTGGGGCTGCCGGTAGTACCTGATGTGTAGATTATGGCGGCTATGTCCTCGGGAACCCTGTATGGTAACGGCTTTTGTGATTGTTGTCCTTTGCTGACAAGTTCTTCAAAGGGCATCGCATCTCTTGGGATGTCTTTGGTATCCAGGGTCAGGGCTGTCACCTGTTTTGGTTTTGGAAAGCCCTTGGTGGTGTCGAGTACGCAGTCCAGGAATTTGGGAGCCACAAAGGCCATATCCACCTTGGCGTCAGCCATCAGGTGCAGCATTTCGTTTTCGCTTAACAGGGTATCTATAGGTACACAGATCCCACCGGCAGAGGTGATGGCCAGATAGGCAACGGCCCATTCAGGGGAATTCGGCCCAAGTATTGCGCAATTAGTGTTTTTCTTTAAACCACAAGCTATCAGTCCTCTGGCCAAGGATTCAACCTTACTGCCAAGTTCACCAAAGGTGATACCCCTGTCTCCCTGAGGCTCTCTTGCAATAAGTGCGAACCGGCGTTCAAACTCGCAGGCCGAGCGCCTGACCATCTCAGGCAAGGTCATTACATTTCTGTAAGCGTTCACAGGTTCACAGGTTCAGGGTTGTTTTTATTTCGCCGGCCCTGCTCATAAGCCAGCAAGTACTTGATAAAACCACGAATGGCAGCGCGGGTGCGTCCGGCATGATCGATATACATCCTGAAATTCAGCCCATATACACGCCCTGTTAATTCACGTGCCAGTTGCCATGCCTCAATATTTTCAAACCGTTCAATTTTCATCGCTCTCTAACCTTGAACCCTGAACCCTGAACCTATAAACGGTCACACATTATTCAGAAGACCGCCAAGAAGATAACATACACGCTGTACGACAGGAGCAGGGCTGCTCCCTCCCATCGAGTCACTTTCATCCCAATCCTCATAACAGGCAATAGGACCAGGCTGAAGGCCACCATTACAGGAAAATCTCTGTAGAGCAAGTCCGGGTTGATATCAATTGGAGTAATACAAGCAGTGACGCCAAGTACGGCACACAGGTTAGCTAGATTGCTTCCTATTACATTTCCCAGGATCAGGTCTGTCTGGCCCCTACGGGCCGCCGCCACTGTTGTGGCGAGTTCAGGCAGGGAGGTGCCTATAGCTGTCAGAATCAGGCCAACAATAAGTTCAGGTATACCCAGATACACCGCAATATTTTCAGCTCCCCAAACCAGTGATTTGGAACCGATAACCAGCCCCGCCAGCCCCGCTATAACCAGTACAAGGTCAAACCAAAAGGAACCCTTGTCGCTGAGAGACTTTTCAAATTCTACTTGGAGTGTATAGGGTTTTTCCCGGCTGTGACGGTACAGTGTCACACAATAGGTTGTAAAGGTGATGAGTAATATCATGCCTGCCAGGCGCCCAAGATGGCCCATTGTTGCAAATGCCCAGAGAGCCATGCTTACCACTATTAATAAAGGTATCTCTATTCTGAGCATCCTCAGACGGACAGGCAGGGGAGTGAGCAAGGCCCCAAGCCCCAGGATCAGTCCTGTATTGGCTATATTGCTCCCCAAGATGTTTCCCATGGTGATATCAGGCTGGCCGGAAAGGGCTGCTGACAATGCCACGCCCATCTCCGGAGCCGAAGTGCCAAAGGCTACAATGGTGAGGCCGATTACAATGGGACTGATTTTCCAAAGGCGAGCTATGCGTATGGCTCCTCTAATAAGAGCTTCAGCCCCGCCGGAGAGAATAATCAGCCCCAGTATAAAAGCTACGGTAGGTAGTATCCAGGACGACATAAATGGTAAGGATTTGGCTATGGTTTTTCTTCAAGCATGGCGGAAATGCTATCCCACACTTCTTTTGTCACAATATCTTTGGGGATAGGGCCTTTTGTGCCCACAGTCTGAACAGGGAGACCGAAGGTCACCTTTATTCGGCCCTGGCGTACCATGATGCTCCCCTTGGGAAGCACTTTGTGGCTGCCGCTTATGGCTACAGGCACTATAGGGCATCCGGCCTTAATTGCAATCAGTATTCCTCCCACCTTAAAGGGCATCAATCGGCCGTCAGGGCTGCGGGTACCCTCCGGGAAGATGACTATAGGTGTGCCTTTTTTTAATCTCTCAGCAGCTTCTTGCACGCTGCGCAGGGCGGCCTTACCACCGGACCTGTCAATAGGTATATAACCTGCGTGATCCAGAGCAAAGCCAAACAGGGGTATCTTGAAGAGTTCTTTTTTGACTACAAAACGGAATTGTACAGGCAAGGCCTCATGCACTATAGGTATGTCAATTTGGCTTGCATGGTTGCAGGCGAATATCACAGGTTTTCCTTTAGGTATATGCCCGTGGCCCTGTACCTCTATCTTGACACCAGACGTCCTAATGATAATTCTTGCCCAGAGCCTTCCAAGTCTGTGGATCCAGTTCCCTGAATCATCGACAATGCCTGCTACCAGGACAGCAGGAAAGAGGAACATAAAGGCCAATACAACTACAATGGGAGTGAAAGCAGCTCTCATAATTTCTCGAATTAACAGTTATGGAATTAACACTGGTTTAACATGTAATCTCCGTCTTATGATGTGGCCTGCAAGGTCAAAAACTTTGGTGGAACGGTCTATGATTACCGAGTCTGCACTTGCCTTAATACCTTCAAGCGCCAGAAGGGATGATTCAGGTCTTGCGGCTGTAGTGACATCCCCTTTGATTTTTGCGTGTTTCATCCACTGTCTGATTCTTGCCGCAAGCTCCCCGCTCTTGGGAAGAGGGGCATCAAGAAGTACTGTAACATGGCAAGGCGGATAGTCCAAAAGGAGTCCTTCAACAAGGGTCCAGGCAGCCTTTGTACGATCTGTGGGCCTGAAGCGGCGAAATATCCGGCTGATGTCCCGGACGAAATTATCATCTGCCAGCAGTACTGACCTGCCCCTTATGGCACTTTCAAGAGTTATAAGTACGTTATGGCCGTCTATGATCAGTTTTTCCCCTTTGATTGCCCCCACACGCACTATCTTAGCACACCGTGCCATACTCTGCTCTTTTGTGAAAACTCCGCGATAAAGCAGGTCCCGTTCTCCTTGATGGAGCTGGAAGTGGTTTCCTACAAATAAAAGGGCTGACTTTCTCGGGTATCCACGACTCAGAAGGAAGCGAAAATCCCGGGCTGCGGGTCTCAGAAGGTTTTGTCTAAGGACATGGATTCTCATAATTTCCGAGGTAGTGCTTGCTTGGCCATCCTGCAGACATTATTATTTTGTTGTTATGAAAATACTAATCTATCCACATGAGATATTAAGACAAGAGGCCCGACCTGTTGAGAGAATAGACGGGGAATTCCAGGGCCTGATCGACCAGATGCTGGAAATGATGTACAAAGCCAAAGGGATAGGCCTTGCAGCAAACCAGATAGGTGAACTCAAGCAACTGGTGATCATGGATGTAACTCCTTCTGAAGAGGGCCCAAATCCTATAGTATTAATCAATCCTCGTATCACAGAATTGGAAGGAGAGGAAGTGGGTGAAGAGGGTTGCTTGAGTGTCCCGAACTACACCGCCCCTGTAAAACGTGCTCTCAGATTGCATCTGACGGGATATGACCGGAATGGAAAGGAAGTCATGATAGAGGCTGAAGGACTCCTTGCCCGGTGTATACAGCATGAGTTGGATCACCTGAAGGGTATATGTTTTGTTGACCGCTTGAATCCTGTAAGAAAGGTCCTTTTTAGGAAGAAGTGGCCAAAGATCCGCCCCAGAGAGGAGTAGCTGACTCGATTGTAATTAGTGTCTGAACGAAAACTAACCAAAACTGTCATTTCGAGCAAAGCGAGAAATCTTATCATACTGAAAATACAGGCATTAAAGATTTCTCCCTACGGTCGAAATGACAAAAAGAGGGGT